>JBGSYU010000169.1:0-10622 GCA_041750715.1 Lacipirellula sp. | reverse complement strand
GCATCGCCGGCAACGTGTTTACGCTGGAAGCTCCGTTCTTCGTGATGGCCACGCAGAACCCGCTGGAGCAGGAGGGAACGTACCCGCTGCCCGAGGCCCAGCTCGACCGCTTCTTCTTCAAGCTGATCGTCGGCTACTCGTCGCGGCAGGAACTCTCGACGATCATCGACCGCACCACCCGCGGCGTGGACGTAAAGCCGGACAAGGTGATGGACGGCAAAGAAATCGTCAAATGGCAGAAGCTGGTCCGCGAGGTGATTGTCGCCCAGCATGTGCAAGACTACATCGTGCGGCTCACGCTGGCGACGCATCCCAATGGCGAGTTTGCGCAGCCCATCACGAATCAATACCTACGATGGGGCGCCAGCCCGCGCGGAGCGCAGACGGTGACGCTGGCGGCGAAGGTGCGGGCGCTGCTGGGCGGGCGGTACAACGTGAGCTTTGAGGACGTGCGGCGCGTGTTCCTGCCGGCGATGCGGCATCGCGTGATTCTCAATTTCGAGGCACAGGCGGAAGGGATCGATACGGATCATGTATTGACCGAAGTACTGAAGAAAGTTTCGGAAAAAGCGGACGATACGAAGGCGGCTTAAGAAGGAAGATTTTAGATCACTAATCGGCACTAATCTTTACTAATAAGTGCAAATGCCATGTATGAGAACGAAGGCTACAGATTCATGGGGGCCGCCTTCGAGGTCTACAATCAGCTTGGCTATGGAATGGCGGAGGAAGTATATCAGCAGTGTCTTGAGATTGAGTTGAAGCTACGCGGGATTCCGTTTGTAACAAAGCACGAGCTTACGTTGGCTTACAAGGGACGGCAGATCGCAAAGCGATACGTGCCCGATCTCATGGTTGACGGCGCCGTTGTCGTGGAGCTGAAGGCGACGAAAGACCTGATTCCAGATCACGAAGCGCAGCTATTCAATTACATGCGAATCGCGCGTCAGCCCGTCGGCTATTTGTTGAACTTTGGCTTCAAGGACGAGTTGCAGTGGAATCGATTCGTCCTGGACGTCGGTGGTAAGAGCACCAGGGTATTTATTAGCGAAGATTAGCGCCGATTAGTGTTCCCTCTTCCTGTCTTTCTGCTTTTTTCCATGCCGAGCGCCGTCACTTCTGAACTTTTGACGCCGGATCTTCTCGCTCAGCTTGAGCGTTTGGAATTGGTCACGCGGAAAATTTTCCGCGGGCGGATGAAGGGGGAGCGCCGGAGCAAGCGCAAGGGGCAGAGCGTCGAGTTCGCGGACTTTCGCAACTACGTCGCCGGGGATGATTTGCGGCTGTTGGATTGGAACCTGTACGCCCGGCTCGACAAGCTGATTATCAAGCTGTTTTTGGAAGAGGAGGATCTCCACTTCTACACGCTAATCGACGCGAGCATGTCGATGGATTTTGGCGAGCCGACCAAGCTGCACTACGCAAAGCAGCTCGCGGCGTCGCTGGGGTTCATCGGCTTAGTGCGGGCCGATCGCGTGCGGATCGAGACGCTGGGCCAGGCGCCCAGTGAGCGCGGGCCGGTGCTACGCGGCCGGCACAGCGTGTGGCGGATGCTGTCGCACGTCGATTCGATTCAGCCGGGCGAGACGACATCGCTCGCCGACGGCGTGAAGAATTTTTGCATCCGCAATCCGGGAAAGGGGATCGTACTGCTAATTAGCGACCTGATGGATAAGGACGGCTACGAGTCGGCGCTGCGGTATTTCGTCTCGCATGAAATGGATTGTTACGTGATTCACCTCTTGTCGCAGGAGGAGCTACAGCCGGAGGTGAAGGGCGATTTGAAGCTCGTCGACTGCGAGGACGACGACATCGCCGAGATCACGGTAAGCGCGCCGCTGTTGGCCCGTTACCAGCAGACGCTAACGGCGTTCACGCGCGGCGCCCAGGACTTCTGCACGCGGCGCGGGATGCACTACATGCTGGCGAATAACAAACTGCCGATCGCCGATCTGGTGGGCCACCACCTTCGTCGACGCGGTTTGGTCAGATGAGTAATTCAACCGCGAACTTGCAGAATCAGAAATAGCCGCAAAAATGCACAAAAGTCGCAAAAAGCAATGCTGGTCTGCCAATTCCTCTTTTTGCGACTTTTGTGCCTTTTCGCGGCAAAATATTTTTAATGAATGAACTCTTCCGCAACACGCTCGGCCCGCTTGCATGGACGGCGATTGCGATCGTTCCGCCGGCGATTTTTGCGTTGTACTTCTTGAAGCTGAAGCGGCAGCCGCTGGAGGTGCCGAGCACGTATCTGTGGACGAAGGTCATTGAGGACATGCACGTCAACAGCATGTGGCAAAAGCTGCGACGCAATTTGCTCCTATTCTTGCAACTACTGCTCGTCGCGCTGGCGATCCTCGCGCTGCTGCGTCCGGGTTGGCGGGGCGAATCGCTGGCCGGACGGCGATTCATTTTTCTGGTCGATCGATCGGCGAGCATGTCGGCCACCGACGCCGAGGGCGGCACGCGTCTCGACGCCGCCAAGAAGCGAGTCTCGTCGCTGATCGATCAGCTTGAAACGGACATGTCGGCCATGATCATCAGCTTCGACGATGAGCCGGACGTGGTGCAGGAGTTTACGGACAATCGCCGCTTGTTGCGGGAGGGGCTCAACCGGATCGAGCCCAGCTTCAAGCCGACGAATATTCGCGGCGCGTTGGATTTGGCGAGCGGGTTCGCGAATCCCGAGCGGGTGTCGATCGAGGAGGGCGGGGTGGAAGTCGACGCCACTCAGCAGGAGGACGTCGAGCTTTATATCTTCAGCGACGGTCGATTCGGGCCGGTCGAGGACTTTTCGCTGGGAAATCTCCAGGGGAAGTTCCTGCCGTTCGGCACGTTCGACGCGAACAACCTGGCGATCACCGCGCTGAACGCCCGTCGCAACGATAGCCGCCCGGAAGAGCGCCAGGCGTTCGTGCAGGTGGCGAACTTCAGCGACGCGGTGCAGACAGCCGTCGTCCAGGTCTCGTTGGACGGCAAGCTGCTCGATGCAACGGAAGTGAACGTGCCGGCTGGCGACGTGGTCGGGACGACGTTTAGTTTGGGCGACGTGGCGACCGGCAAGCTGGAAGCGCGGCTCGATCCGCCCGAGGAATTCGGCGATCGGCTGGCGCTCGACAACGTCGCCTATGCGGTGCTCGATCGGCAGAAGCAGACGCGTATCCTGCTGGTGACGCCCGGCAATACGGCGCTGGAGCTGGCCCTGTCGACGGGGCGCACGCGGCGGCTCGGCAAGGTCGACAAGGTCGCCCCCGACGTGCTCGACACACCTGACTTTCTGCAAGAGATTCAATCAGAAATCTACGACCTCGTGATTTTCGATCAATGCGCGCCGAACGAGTCGCAACAGATGCCGCCGGCTAACACGCTGTTCATCGGCCGGTTGCCGCCATTGGAGGGCTGGACGTCGAAGTCGTCGAAAGAGCGGGTGACCGGACCTCAGATCATTGACTGGCAGCGGAGCCATCCGCTGCTCAATCTCGTGGAGCTAGGCAACGTGATCGTCGCCGACAGCCTGATCGTGCGCCCGCCCGCCGGGGGCAAGGCGCTGATCGAATCGACGGAGGGCCCGCTGCTGGCGATCGCGCCGCGCGACGGATTCGAGGACGCGGTGCTGGGGTTCGAGATCGTGGGCCGCAACGACGCAGGCGAGACCATGGCGAACACCAATTGGCCGCGGTACTTTAGTTTTCCAAATTTCTGCTTAAACGTGTTCCAATATTTGGCGGGCGGCGGGGACGAGCAGCAGAACGAGCAGATTCGACCCGGCGCGACCGCGGAGCTCGATCTCGCGGAGCGGAGCACCCGGCTGCGGGTCACGCTGCCCGACGGTTCGACCCGCGACGTCGACGCGCCGGCGGCCGGCAAGCTCGCGTTCCATGAGACCGATCGTCCCGGCGTGTACGATGTCCGCTCTGGAGACAAACTGGCGGCGCGGTTTGCGGTCAATCTGTTTGACCGCGAGGAGAGCGACGTGCGGCTCCGCGCCCGGCAGGACGGTGCGGAGGGGATCCAAACCGTGGAGTCGCTGTCGATCGGTTACAGCGAAGTCGAAGCCGTTTCTTCGTCGTCCCCGATGCGCAAGGAGCTTTGGACGGGGCTATTATTGGCCGTACTGGCCGTGCTGGTTCTGGAGTGGTATATCTATAATCGTCGCGTTTACGTCTAGGGTGAAAGGAGTTCGGCCGGGTTGGCCCCTTTCACGTCGCATGACGGCGGCACGCTTTTTGCCTCTCAACCGCGAGTTCAGTCGCCCCCCAAAATTCGCTCGTCACGCTCGATCGTCTCTCACGTCTTAACGCGCGCCATGCCCTTAACTCTCAAGCCTCACAAGCGTCGTCGGTCCGCCCCCGAGGGACCGAAAGGCAAGGCGCTGCAGCGGCTGATTGAAAGCGACCTGATTCGCAACGTCACCTACGACGAGTACCGCGACAAGGTGCAGCAGGTGTACGGGGGCCCCAAGGGGGCCGTACTTTCCGTGTGCAGCATGATGTCGTTGCACATCTTGTTGGGAGAGCGAATTTTTCGCTCGCGACGATTCGACCTGCACGGCGCGAAGAACGTGCTCGACGTCGGCAGCGGCGCCGGGCAGATCGCCGGGCATGTGCTGAAGTACGGCGACGCCGACGCATCGCTCACCTGCACCGATCTCTCGCGGCAGATGCTCCGTCGAGCCCGCCATCGCTTGAAGAGCGGCCGGCCCGAGTTCGTGTCGTGCGACCTCTCCCAGCTTCCGTTCCCCGATGCGTCGTTCGACTGCATTACCTGCGGGTACGTGCTGGAACACCTGCCGAACCCGGAGCCGGGGCTAGCGGAAATGTCACGAGTGCTCCAGCACGGCGGGCGGATGTTTCTGCTGACGACGGAAGACAACTTCTCCGGCGCGTGGACGAGCCGGCTGTGGTACTGCCGCACCTACAACCGCGCGGATCTGAAGAGGTTGTGCGAGCAGTTGGGCCTGCATTGGAAGCAGGAAATCTGGTTCACCAAGATGCACAAAACGATCCGCGCGGGCGGGATCTGCGTTGAGATCGAAAAGCGATGAATACTAACCACAAAGGCACGAAGGTTACGCTGTTAGCCGCGACGCGCTAGCGGAGCGCTCCGCTAGCACGTCGCGGCTAACAGCCTCATTTTGCGTCGTTGTGGTTCGTCTTCACAGTACCGCGTCGAGGTCGCCTTTCCAGCGGACGAAGCCTTCGATCGCCTCGTACTCGGCGAGGCCCAGCTTGTCGTAAAGCTCCGCGGTTGCGCGGTTGCGTTGCTCGGCGCGTTGCCAGAATTCCCGCGGGTCGGGACCTGGGAACAGGGCCTTGTCCTTCTGCGACTCGTGCTTGAAGATCGCCCCCCGCTTGCGGAGCAGTTCTTGCGGGCTCAAAGGGACGGCCATCTCGATTTGGTGCGGGCCCCATTCCTGCCAGGCGCCGCGGTACAGCCACACTTCACACTGTTTGTACCAAGCGTCGCCTTCGACCTGCGTGCAGGCCTGAAACACGGCGCTGAGGCAGGTGCGATGCGTGCCGTGCGGATCGGATAGGTCGCCCGCCGCGTAGATTTGATGCGGCTGAACTTTGCGCAGCAGATCGACCGTGATCTGGACGTCTTCCTCCGAGAGCGGCTTCTTGCGGACGCGGCCCGTTTCGTAAAACGGCATGTGCATGAAGTGGAGCTGCGCGTCGGGTATGTTGCAGGTGCGCGTCGCCGCACGGGCTTCGCCGCGGCGGATCATGCCCTTGATGCTTTGCACCTCGGGGCTGTCGACCTGGCCCGGCTTTTTGTGCTTCACGAACTCGTCGATGTGCGCTTCGAACTGGGCGGTGCGCTGCGGGTCGATATTGAACTGGCGATTAAATTCGGCGACGAAATCCATGAACGTCACCGCGTCGTCGTCGAACACGGCGATGTTACCGGAGGTTTGGTAGGCGACGTGTACCTCGTGGCCCTGGTCGACCAAGCGGATGAGCGTACCGCCCATCGAAATGACGTCGTCGTCGGGGTGCGGCGAGAAGATCAGCACCCGTTTGGGGAACGCACCGGCGCCGAAGCGGGGCGTATCGCCCGCGCGGCGGGCGTGGGCCGGCTTGCCTCCGGGCCAGCCGGTGATCGTCTGCTGTAAGTCGCGGAACACCTCGATGTTGATGTTGTACGCGGTCCCCTGGCTGGCCAGCAGTTCCTGGAGGCCTTCCTCGTTGTAGTCTTCCTCGGTGATCTTAAGAATGGGCTTCTTCACCCGTTCGGCCAGCCAGATAACGGCTTTGCGGATGAGCTGATCGTTCCACGGGACCTGACCTAAGAGCCATGGGCTGCGGCGGCGGGTGAGCGATTCCGAAGCGGACTCGTCCAGCACGAACTGGGCGCTGGGATGAGTCTGCAAAAAGCTCGCGGCGACGATCGCCGAGATCTCACCCTCGACGGCCTTCGCAACGACCTTGGCCTTGCCTTCGCCGAAGGCCATCAGCACGACCTTCTTGGCCTCCAGGATCGTGCCGACGCCCATCGTGATCGCGCGGCGAGGCACATAGTCGTCGCCGAAGAAATCGCTGGCCGCGTCGCGGCGCGTCACACGGTCGAGCGTGATCATGCGGGTGCGGCTGTCGCGGCCCGAGCCGGGTTCGTTGAACCCGATGTGCCCGGTGCGGCCGATGCCCAGGAGCTGAATATCAATGCCGCCCGCGTCGCGGATCGCCGTCTCATATCGCCGGCAATGCTCCTCGACGTCGCCCTCCGGCAGTGTGCCGTCGGGGATGTGAATGTTCGCCGGCTCGACGTCGACGTGATCGAACAGGTGTTCGCGCATGAAGCGAACGTAGCTTTGCAGCTCGCTCGGCTGCATGGGGAAATATTCGTCGAGATTGAACGTGATGACGTGGCGGAACGACAGCCCCTCTTCCTGGTGAAGCCGTACGAGTTCGCCGTAAACGCCGACCGGGGTGCTGCCGGTCGCCAGGCCCAGCACGCAGTTCTGGCTCTGTGCGGCCCGCTCGCGAATCAGCGCGGCGATCTCCGCGGCTACAGCCTTGCTCGCCTCGCCGGCGTGCCGGTACACGCGGCAGGGAATCTTTTCAGTGCTAAAGACTTGATCGTTCAACGAGGGATGCGAACTTGGAGCCGCTCCGTCACATTTACCGCGGCTGGCCGCCGGCTGCGATTTAATCGTACTCATTCGCCAATTACACCCTTGCCGTAGTTCTTAGAACTGAAAACACGGGAACACTAATCGGCACTAATCCACGCTAATCAAGATTAGTGATGATTAGTGCCGATTAGTGTTCCCGCTCTTAATTTTCAATGCGCATTAGCGTGAGAACTTCATTCTAACCACGCACCGCGCTCACTTGCGAGCCGTTGCCACGCTATCCGCTTGCATTTGGCATAGCTCCACCGCGTCTTGGGCGAGACTGCCGCCCAAGATTTCACTTTCCTGATTTTTGCGCACGCAGTCCGTAACGTTGCGCAGCTCCGCTTCGAAGGCGTCCATGGGGCCGCCGTCGGCGATGCTTGCGCGCTCGGCGCCGCCCGATTCGTCGAGAATCGTCGGCGGGCACAGGTACTTGCCCTCGCCGCCCAGGACGGCAAATTCGAACAGGAGCGTCGCCCGTTCCAGGTGGATTTCAAACCCATGGTTGAACTCCCGACCCTGCTGCAAGACGACGCCGGAAGTCGTCTCGACCAAATAATCCTTGTCGCGAAACATGAAAAACGAATGCCAGAACTCTGGCAGAGCGTTTTTCGTCCGCCCGCGGCTCACGACCTCGTCCGGCATGCCGAAGAGCAGGCGAATGAGGTGGGCGTCGTGAACGTGCAGGTCGAACAGCGGCCCGCCGACGAGGTCTGCGTTCCAGTAATTGGGGAGCCAGGCCGGGTCGGAAATCACGCGGCGGAAGGCGCCGCCGCGGAGCGCGCCGTAACGGCCGCTTTGCACGGCCTCGTAGGCCCAGGCGTATTCCGGAAAGAACGGCAGCACGTGGCCCACATACAGATGCCGATTCGCTTCGCGGGCGGCGGCCGACATCCGCTCGCATTCATCCAAGCGGAGCGACATCGGTTTTTCGCAAAAGACGTGCTTGCCGGCCCTCAAACCCGTTACGGTCGCATCGGCATGCAGGGAAGGGGGAAGCGTTACGTCTAACAGATCAAGCTCGGTCGATGCGAGCATGTCTTCTAAGCTGGTGAACGTCGCCACGCCGGAGAGGTCCATCTGCTCGCCGGTCGGGCCGAAATTACCTTTGATGTCGGTCCAATCGCCCGCGAGCCGCTTCTCGTTCACTTCGCAAATCGCGGCGACGCGCACGCCGGGCAGCTTTTTGTAGGAGAGATAGTGAATCATCCCCATGAAACCGAGTCCGACGATACCGACATTGATCATCTGCAAATACTCCGAGAGCGTTTAACCACGAAACACACGAAAGGAGAAGGGTGTAGCCCCCCTCCGACAACGGGTCATGAGGTTTTATTATCACTTTCGTCTATTTCGTTTGTTTCGTGGTTAGTAATCATTCTTCAAAGTTTTCAAGACTTCGACCGCGGCGGCGATTTCGGCTTTTTGGCGGGTCGGTTCTTGCGGGATTTCGCGTTCGATCGTTAGCGGGCCATCGTAGCCGATTTCCGCGAGGGTTCGCAGGTACGCGGGAAAGTCGACGGCGCCCTTTCCCAGCGGAACTTCGGCGCCCCAGGTCTTGCCGGGCTGGTCGGACCAAGTGGCGTCCTTGCAGTGAATGCTGCGAACATAGCGGCCCAGGGTCCGCAGGGCGGGGATGGGCTCGCCGCAGCCGTAGAGAATCATGTTCGCCGGGTCGAAATTGACGAACAGATTGTCGCGTTCTACATCGGTTAGAAATGAGAGCAGTACATCGGCCGGCTCCTGTCCGGTCTCCAGATGGATCGCCTGCTGGTTCGTGGCCGCGTGATCGCACGTCTCGCGGGCCACGGCGAGCACGTCGCGATAGTCGGCGCTGGTCCGGTCATGCGGCACGAAGCCGATATGCACGCCAACCTTGTCGACGCCCAGCAATTTCGCGAAGTCGGCGATTTCCTTTAGCTCGGCCGTCCGCTCGCGGCGGGTCTCCTTGGGCACCAGGCCCACCGTTCGCGAGACCGTGGGGATGTCGGCGTAGCTTTCGCCTTCAAAGCCCGCGAACACGACCGTGGCGGTGATCCCCATCGACTGAAGCCGCCGCAGAAATTCCGCGGCCCGCTCCGGGGTGCGCGACTCGCGATGCGGTGAATGCAGATGGATCGTGGGCACGCCCAGAGCTTGGGCCACTTCGAGCCGCACGCCCAGTCCGGCGTCGATGCTGGCGAACACGCCGATTGGCCATTTTCCCATGGGTACGCCTGAAACTACGAGGGTAACGGTCGTTAAATCGTGGGCGAACCACGAGCCTCCCATAGTCGCTATTTTTTGCCCGGTTGTCTGCCCCCGTGTCCGCATTTTCTCCCATGAAATTGTAGGGCGTGAGAACGCAGCGATCGCGGCCAAGGCGAATCGACCACGCGACGATGCCCGGTCATTGAAGCTTATGCAAATGCATTCAGCCCTGGAGGGGCGGCGTAATGTAGCCAGGGGCGCAAGCCCCTGGTTAGGGCATTGTCAAGAAGCGAAAGCCCCAGAGGGGCGACATGATTCAGGCGCCTAGAGTGATGTCGCCCCTCTGGGGCTTTTGGATCAGTTCGCCGCTGAAACCAGGGGCTGGCGCCCCTGGCTACACGACTTCGCCCCTCCGGGGCTCGATAGCAGAGGAATAGGCTTCACTGACCGGGGCTGCATTCGCGCCCTATCGAACGCTGCGTTGCTCGCGGCGGCCGTCGAAATCGCCGGGAAGCAGCGTTTGCAGGTTGGCGGCGGCGCACGACATGCCTTGCTCGACCGCCGCCGGAAGTTCGAGGCCTTGCTCCATTGCCCAGGCGAGGCCCGCGGTCAGGCAGTCGCCGCACCCGATGGCGTTGACGGGTTTTGCCACGGTCGCCGGTTTGAACCGATGGAAAGCGCCGTCGACGCCGAGCCATGCGTCGTCCTTGCCCGCCGTGACTAGAACGGCGCGGGCGCCGCGGCGCTGAAGTTCGCCGATCGCAAGTTTCATCTCGTTGTCGGTGTTGATCGGCTTGCCGAGGGTGTGAATTAGTTCCTCGCGATTGGGTTTCACGAGCAGCGGCCGTGCGTCGAGAGCCGCGAGCAATTCGGGACCGCGGAAGTCGAGAATAGCGGAGCCGCGAACGTGACGCAGCAAACGGCGATAGAAATCAGGCGGGGCGCCGGCGGGCAGCGAACCTGTGAGAACCACCACGCTGGCGGTGGCTGCCACTTCTGCGAAGGCGTTCTCAAACTCTGTTAACTCGGCGTCGGTGATTGGGCCGGCGTTCTCGACCAGTTCCGTTGCCGTCCCGGTTGAGCAGTCGACGATGGTGGTGCAGACTCGCGTCGGGGCTTGCACATGCACCCACTGCCGCGGGGCGCGCATCTGGTCAAACTCGCGCTCGATCAAATCGTAGGCGGCGCCGCCGAGTATCGTGAGTGTGAGCGAGTTCGCGGGGCAACCGCCGGCTAGATAATGCAGAGCCACGCCCACGTTCAGCACTTTGCCCGAACTACACCAGAAGACTTGGCGCGCACGATTGACGGCGCC
>JBGSYU010000168.1:0-2550 GCA_041750715.1 Lacipirellula sp. | reverse complement strand
GGCGCCGGCGTCGCGGCCCAGGCGCAAAGCGTCGCCCAACGCGCCCAGTCCGTCGCGCAGCACGCACAATCCCTCGGCGCCGACTTGGCGCAGACGGACGAGCGGATGCAGGATCACCTGCGTCAAAAATTCGCTCATCCGGTCGGCGCGGTCGCGCCCACCACCAGCGTCCAACGCCAGGCGACCGGCTCTCCGGCCGCCCGCGACCTCCGCGACCTGCTCTCCCGCCCCGGCGGCATCCAGCAACTCATCATTGCCAACGAAATTCTCCGCCGGCCCGAAGAACGCTGGGACGACTGAGCCATGCGGAAAGCCGCCATGCGGCGTCCACGGTATAATTCCTACAGCCGCCCCCGCCGCTTGCGGCTTAGCGCCGCCAACGCCAAAACTTTTGACACCCATTTCCGCCCCTGATTATACTGCGATTAAGCACGCCGCCGCGTTCCCCATGAGAAAGTGCATCGCATGAACCTGCTCGGCAAGATCTTCACGTTTGCCATCCTGTTCGCCGCCGTCGTCGTGCTGGTCGTCGCCGTGGCGGTGTACGGCACGCACAAGAATTGGCAAACGGAATACAACGCCCTCAAGTCGCGTTTCGACGCGGCGGCCGCCGCCAGCGCCGACTTGGAAACCCGCTACCAGGAGCAGGTCAGTAAGCTCGAGGCCGAGAAGGCCGCCGCGGTGCAGGACGTCAGCAAGCTCGAGACCGAGCGCGTCACCCTCGTCGGCTCGAACGCCAAACTGCAAAAAGACGTCGACGACCTCAGCGGCGAACGTCGCAAGAACGAAGCGCTCGTCGCCGCCACCGAAGAAAACAATAGTCGGCTGACCGACGAAGTCGCCGGCCTCCGCACGCTCATCCTCGAACACCAACAAGCCCGCGACCAGGCGTTCACCACCACGCTCAAAGCGACCACCGATCTGCACACCACGGCCGGCCAGCTCCAGCAGTTGCAAGAGCGCAATCAGCAGATCACCGAGCAACTGGCCACCGCTACGGCTTCGGCGCGCGAAGGCGGAGCCGAACGCGACGGCAGCGTCATTCCCCGCGTCCGCGGCCAGGTGAGCGCCTCGCGCCGCGCCGACGGCGCCCAACTCATCGAAATCAGCATCGGCGCCGACGACGGCATCAAGCCGGGCTACACCGTCGAAGTGTTCCGCGGCGATCGCTATCTCGGCCGCGCCGAAAGTCTGCGGGCCGACCCCGATCGCGCCGTCGGCCGCGTGCTCCGAGAATTCCAGCAGGGACAGATCCAAGAGGGTGACGATGTCGCAACCAAGCTTCGAGTCGGGTAGTCCGGCCCCCACCGTGCTCACCAAGAAGTCGGCGTGGAACGTCTACACGGCGATGTTGCTCATGGCGCTGGTGTCGCTGCTGCTGGCCGCGCTGTTTCTCTACCTAGAAATCCGCGAATACGGCGGCTTCGGCAATGTGAAGGGCCCGGTGACGCAGCTACTTACGCCGGCGCGAAACGGTAGCGTCTTCGCATTCGCCTAAATAGCCCGGCCATCCTGGCCGGACGAATTCTTCCGCGTACGTCGGCGTTACGCAAAGCGGCTTCGGCGCGGCTTCGGCCAGGATGGCCGGGCTATGTTACTGCGCTTCCGGCGCGGCCGCCCGCCCCCCCAGCTCTCGGTCCAAATCCAACAGCGAAGCCGGATCGCCTTCGACCATCTTGAACTTGTGAACCAGTTCGCGGGCCGTCTTCTCTTCCTCGACCTGCTCGGTGATGAACCACTCCAGTTCCACCAGCGCGGCGAACGCCTTTTCGTTAAACGCTAGCTCGTAAAGCGCGTCGATCTGCTCGCTCACCTTCATTTCCTGCTCGAGCGCCCGCGCGAACACCTGCCCTACGGCGGCGAACTTATTCTCCGGCGCGGCGATCGCCTTGAGCTTCACTTCGTAGTTGCGGGCCAAGAGAAAATCGTACAGCCGCATCGCGTGGCCGTATTCCTCTTGGCTCTGAATCCGCAGCCACTTCGCGCAGCCCACGAACTGTTCGTGCTCGCACCACCCGGCCATCGCGAGGTATTGATACGACGAGAACAACTCGTAGTTGATCTGATCGTTAATGGCGTCTTGAACGTTGGTCTTGAGCATGGCGATGTTCTCCGCAGCGGCGAGTGGTACTCGCCTTGTATCTGGCCGAAAGCTGACAGCCGATAGCCGACAGCTCTTGAATTGTAGGAACTGGTCGACCGTTTGACGACCGCCGCATGAGCGCAAAAAAAGAGGCCCGCGTCTTGATGACGGCGAGCCTCAATCTCAATAGCCGCAACGCGGCGTTTACTTGTAGCCCTGGGCTTTGCCCGGGGGTAATGAAGCGCGATCGACGCCGTCCTGACGAATCAGAGCCGACCCCCGGCCAAAGGCCGGGGCTGAAAGCACGCATCTCGCCTCATCGACACTAGTGGGCCCGACTGGAGTCGAACCAGCACGCCCTTGCGGGCACAAGGCCCTCAACCTTGCGCGTCTGCCAATTCCGCCACGAGCCCATCTGCTCTCTCGCAATCACGGCCGCACCGCCGCAATCCGCGCCAGATTGGGTA
>JBGSYU010000167.1:0-15069 GCA_041750715.1 Lacipirellula sp. | reverse complement strand
GCGAGCACCTCCTCCATCGGCCGAACGCCGTCGAGCGCCGGGCAATCGAGCGTGCCGAGGTAGGTCTGCTCCAGCAGGGCCCCAAGCCGTTGTGGCTCATTGCCCGCGCCAGGCACAAATTGTAGCTCGCCGCGCTCGTGGACTTCGCCGGCCGGCGGCATGCCGTCCTCAGGCGCTGCCGGCAGTTTCGAAACTTCGGCGAACAGATACCGCAGCGCCGCGAACTTTGGGAAGCCGCAGCGCTCATTCACCGCTTCGCTGTAGCCGTCGTGCTCGCCCACCAGCATCTGCGCCAGTGGAATCCGCTCAGTATCCACATACGCAGCGGCCGCTCGAATAAGGGCATGAGAAACCTCGCCGTCTCCCGGCGCCGCCCAAACCACGGCCGTGTTCCCGCTCGCGCGTTGAACCCAAACGACCCCGTCGACCGTCTCCAGCTCACTTTGCATCGCCCCGCCTCGCGGCGCGATCAGAAGTCCTGCCCAAGCTCCCTCGTCGGCGGGATCGATGTCGCCGAGCACCTCGGTTAGCACCCCGCGCTGCTCCACGGGCAGCATCTCATGAAGGCGCCGAATCGCCGCCACCCGCAACTCGCGCGGGCATGGTACGACACGCGTTACCAGCGTTGAAGCAGACGACGGACCTGAAGGCGACGAACCAACCATCGACCCAGCATAACGATTCCACGCCCGTTCATTGATAGAGATTGCCCTGATCGAGATTGCGAATCTGCGGCCCCGGGACTCGGCTCCGCGGAAAAAACGCCCTCCACCCCAACGGCTCCACCTTCGCCGGCGCGGTTTCCCCGGCCGCCCCTTCCTTCGCCGCTTGCGGCTTAGCGCCCGACTGCACCTGAGCCGCCGCCGGCGGCGTCGCCGCCGCCGGCAAATTCACCACCGGCCCCATAAGCGGTCGAGCCGTCGCCGGATCCTGCAGCTCCAACTCCACGGTGAAACTCTCGTGCGGCAAGCTCGCCCACAACACCGGCGCCGGTCGGGTGCGCAGCTCGCTCAGCACGTCCCCCTCGCGGCGAAACTGAAACAACTGCTCGCCCGCCACCGCCGTCGGTATCGCGACCAGCCCGAATCGCTGGTGGACCAGCGTAGCCAACTGCGTCGTATCGCCGGTCTGCCCCCGGAACGAAATCCGCCGCACCCGGCCGTCCGTTCCAAAAACGTAGGTGAGCGATCCCGCGATATCGTGAAGTTGCGTCCCCGTCACCAACGGCACCCGCACCCCGTACAGGTCCAGCTCCGCCAGGGCCGTCGACTTTCGCGGCCAGCGCTGGTAGACCCACTCTTTGGAAACGTCAAAACGCAGCACCTCGCCGAGCGAATAGGTGGGGACGCCCTCCAACGGCGACTGGTTCGGATAAACCGCGAGGCTGGGTCCATGCGGCGGAGCGGTCAGCCTTGTCGATGGATTGGCCGGCAATTCAGGAACAGCGCCCGCCGCCGGGTGGGTAGTGGGCGTCCAGCCGGATTGATCCGTCGCCGTCGCCGCCCCGCGAAATTGCTGCGTCCACTGGGGAGCATTACTGGCAACGTACGGCACGCCAATCGTGGCGACCAGCAGTGTCGGGGCGGCAAGCGTTCGAGATATCATGGCAAGTGCCCGGCGAAGTGAGCGAAACCTTTCCCCATCGTCATGTTCGACCCGCAGCCGCCTCGCACTTGCACTTGCCGCTGGCCGCCGGGCGTAGTTTGCTTGAGAATCACCAGCGGCTTTTCCCCATTAACCGCAGCAAACGCTGCGATCCCTACGCGACATGCCTGTGACAGAGTTGTCCGACTACGCCTGGTTAGTCGAGGACGAGGCCGCCGCCAAATACCTCGCGCAAATCGCCGACGACACGCGCCCAGCGCTGCAACGGCTCGACGGCCTCCGCCGCGAACTATCCGCCGAGCGAGCCCGCTTGATCGTCGAGCAAACGCAACTTCGACGCCGCGCAATGGCCAAGTTCGGAGACGCCGCCTCGCAAATGTTCTTCACTCCGCTGCTGCTGGAGCAAGCGACCGACCGCTGGATCGGCCGCTATAAAGCGGCGCGCCTCCACGCCGCCGCCCGGGGCGCCGTGGTTCACGACTACTGCTGCGGCCTCGGCGGCGATCTCCTCGCCCTCGCCAGCGCAGGACCAGCCGCCGGTTGGGACGTCTCCCCCCTGGCTTGCCTCTTCGCAAAAACCAACCTATCAGCCACCCACAACAACCCCGCACATCAACAGGCGACCGTCCACCAAGCCAACGTCGAGCAACAAACGCCCCCCTCAACCGAACCCTGGCACGTCGACCCCGACCGCCGCGCCGCCGGCAAGCGTTCCACCACCATCGACGAGCACGCCCCCGGCCCCGAGCTAATTGACCGCTGGCTACGGACCTCACCCAACGGCGCCGTCAAACTCGCCCCCGCGACCGAACCGCCAGCCGCTTGGGAAAACACCTGCGAGCTGGAGTGGATCACCAGCCGCCGCGAGTGCCGGCAACTCGTCGCCTGGTTCGGGCAACTCGCCCATACGCCGGGCCAGCGGCGTGCAACGATCGTCAGCACCGACGACGACCGTCCCGCGAAAGGGGTCGGGAGTCTTTTGCGACTAGCGACTCCCCATCAGTCACAAACTCCCCAGTCGAAAAAGACTCCCGACCCCTTTTACTCCGTCACCGCCACCTTCACCGGCGAGCCCGACGTTCCCTTCGCTATCGCCCACGAACCGCTCGGTTACCTTTACGACCCCGACCCCTCGATCCTCGCCGCCGGACTGCTCGGCGCGCTCGCCGACCATCACCAACTGAAAAGCCTCGGTCCCGGCGGCGCGTATCTCACCGGCGACGCGAAAATGGCCGACCTGCTGCTTGCCCGCTTCGCGATCGAGGCCTGCCTGCCGCTACGCGCCCCGGCAGTCGCCCAGCACCTCGCCGCCCGCGGCGTCGGCCGCGTCGAAGTCAAAAAACGCGGCGTCGCGGTCGATCCCGAAAAGTTTCGCCGCGAACTAAAACTCCGCGGCGACTGCGAAGCCACCGTCATCCTCACGCGAATCGACAAGCGCCAAGTCGCCATCGTCGCCCATCGCGAGTTAGAATGTACCGCTCCCATTTAGCCCCCGGTCACTGACCGGGGGTTAGTTATGCGGCCACAACCTCCACGGGCGCTCCAAGCATGCAACTCGCCTTCAGCTCCAACGCCTACCTCCGCTTCTCGATTGAAGAAGCGATCCGCCGCATCGCCGGCATCGGCTACCAAGGCATCGAGCTGCTCGCCGACGTGCCGCACGCCTGGCCCGCAGGCCTGCTTCCCGAACGTGTCGACGCCATCCGCCGCGCCCTCGAAGACGCCGGCCTCACCATCTCGAACATCAACGCGTTCATGATGAACGCCGTTGCCGACCCGCGGCAGCCCTATTGGCATCCCGGCTGGACCGACCCCGATCCGCACTATCGCGCCATCCGCCGCGAGCATACGAAGCGAGCGCTGTTGCTTGCGAAACAACTTGGCGCACCGCATATCACGACCGAACCGGGGGGGTTGCTCGCGGAGGGGCAGACTCGCGAAGACGCAAGCGGGATTTTTTATGAAGAGCTGATGCCTTGCGTTGAAGTCGCCGAGGCTGCGGGCGTTGGGCTGCTCATCGAGCCGGAGCCGGAGCTGCTCATCGAACGATTCGATCAGTACCTTGAATTCGTCGCGCGGATCGACTCGCCGCGCATCGGCCTGAACTTCGACGTGGGCCACGCCTATTGCGTCGGCGAAGATCCGCAGGACTGGGTCTCCCCGATGGCCGATCACACGGTCCACTACCACCTCGAAGACATCGCGTCATCCCGCGTGCATCAGCACCTCGTCCCCGGCCGCGGCGCCATCGACTTCGCCGCCACGCTCCAGGCGATCAAGAGCACCAACTACGACGGCTGGCTCACCGTCGAGCTCTACCCGTATCTCGATTCCCCCGACGCCGCCGCGACCGAGGCCCGCGAGTTCCTCCTCGAAGCGATGGCCAAGCTTGGCTGCACCGAGCGGGCGGCGCCATGAGCCCCGCCGCCGATTTATCGCGCGCATCTGCCTGGTGGCAGCTCCTCCGCGCCGCCAACGTCTTTACCGCCGCGTCGAACGTGATCGCCGGCTTTCTCATCGTGCAGGGCCAATGGGCGCCCGCCGAAACGCTTGCCCTGCTCATCGCCGCTTCGGCCTGCACCTATCTTGCCGGCATGGTGCTGAACGACGCGGTCGACGCCGAGCTCGACGCCGTCGAGCGCCCCGAACGCCCGATCCCCGCCGGCCACATCGCCCGCACCACCGCATCGTCCGCCGGTTGGGCGCTGCTAACTTGCGGCGTGCTTTTCTCATGGTGGGCGGCGCTAGCTTGCGGCCATCCCATGCCCGGCCTCATCGGCGTGTTGCTCGCGTTTGCCGTCATCCGCTACAACAGCGTGCTGAAGTCCACCTGGATCGGCCCCGTGGCGATGGGCTGGTGCCGCGTGCTGAACGTCATGCTCGGCGCAAGCGTCGCCGGGAACCTCACCCGACAGTGGGAAGCTTTCGCCTACGCCCTGGCCGTCGGCCTTTACACCGTCGTGCTCACCAACGTCGCTCAATCCGAAACCATCGGCGAGCTCTCCGGCAAACTCCGCGTGCGAAACCTGGTTACTCGCATGATTCAAGGTTTTATCGTGATCGATGCGATCGCCGCCACGATCGCCGCCGGCTGGCAATCCGGCCTCGCCGTGCTGGCGCTGTTAATTCCCACGATCATCATCGCGCGCCGCACTCCTATGACGTAACCTCGGTTTTGCCGCAATAGCCCCGACCAAGCGCAATAGCCCAGACCAAGCTTAGTCGGGGCTGTTGCACCATCGACCTGCGCCTTCCTAAACGAGTCATGCATCTCGGCTACAACACCAACGGCCTCGCCCACCACAGCCTGCCGGCAGCGATCGAACTGCTGGCCGACCTCGGCTACCAGAGCGTCGCCATCACGCTCGATCACGCTTGTCTCAATCCCTACGCCGAAGATTTTAAGCGGCAGCTCGATCGAACCGCGGCCCTGCTTGCCAGCTACAACATGCGCTCCGCGATCGAAACCGGCGCCCGCTACCTACTTAATTCGAAAGAAAAGCACGAGCCGACGCTTATTTCCCCGGACGAAACGGGCCGCCTTCGCCGGATCGACTTTCTCAACCGTGCGGTCGACGCGGCTGCCGCGCTGGGCAGCGATTGCGTTTCCCTGTGGTCCGGCGTCAACCGCGGTTCTCTCGGCCGCGACCAGGCCATGTCGCATCTCGCCAGCGGACTGCGGCGCGTGCTCGACTACGCGGACCGCCGCGACGTGGCCATCGGCTTCGAACCCGAACCTGGCATGCTTATCGACACGCTTGCATCGTTCGACGAGTTATCGCAGCGCGTCGATTCCCCGCGGCTGCAACTCACCCTCGACGTGGGCCACCTCCACTGCATGGGCGAAACGCCCATCGCCGACGTAATTCGCCTCTGGGGCGACCGACTGGTCAACGTCCACATCGAAGACATGCGCTCGGGTGTCCACGAGCACCTCATGTTCGGCGATGGCGAAATGGACTTCCCACCCATCATCGCCGCTCTCGCCCAAATGAATTATCATGGCGGCGTCCACATCGAACTAAGCCGCCACAGCCACGACGGCCCCCGTGCCGCTGAGCAAGCGTATCGATTTCTATCGCCGTTAATGCCGAGATAGCCGCAATAAGGCACAAAGGACGCAAAAAAGGGAATGCATAAATGATTTTTGTTTTCATTGCCTGCTTTGCGCGCTGGTCCCATCCAAAATGATTTTGTTTTTCTTTTTGCGTCCTATGTGCCTTTTTGCGGCCAATCCTAAACATGCCTGAATACGTCATCCTGATTTCGGTTCCAGGCCTTCGCGGCCAAGACATCCAACTGATGCCACGGCTTACGGCGCTCGTCGCCGGCGGCGACCGTGCGGAGCTGGCCGCCAGCTTTCCCGCCGTCACCTGCTCGGTCCAAGCGAACATGACCACCGGCATGCCGCCCGCCGATCACGGCGTCGTCGCCAACGGTTTTTACTGGCGCGACAAGCAGCAGGTCGAGATGTGGACCTCGCCGAACGACTGCATACAGCGGCCCCAATTGTGGGACATCCTCCACGAGCAGTTCCCCGGCACGACCTCGGCCGTGTGGTTCCCGCTACATAGCAAGCACTGCGGCGCCGACTACGTCTGCACGCCCGCGCCGGTCCACAATCCCGACGGCAGCGAATCGCTCTGGTGCTACACCCGCCCCGAAACGCTCTACGGCGAGTTCGTCGCGGAACTGGGCCACTTCCCGCTCCAGCACTTCTGGGGGCCGATGGCGAACATCAAATCGACCGCCTGGATCGTCTCATCGGCCATTCGCGCCGCCGGGCGGTTCAAGCCCAATCTGTTCTACGCCTACCTGCCGCACCTCGACTACGCCGCCCAGAAGTTCGGCCCCGACAGTCCGCAAGCCGCTCAGTCGCTCGCCGAACTCGATCGAGAAATCGGCCGCCTGATCGACGGTTTTTCAGAAGCCTATGGCGAAGCTCAACCGTTGTGGCTCGTGGCGAGTGAGTACGTCATCACGCCGGTCGATCACGTCCTCTACCCGAACCGTATACTCCGCGACGCCGGCCAGCTCGCCGTGAAGCCCAGCGACGCCGGCGAGGTGATCGACTTCGCCGCCAGCCGAGCGTTCGCTATGGCCGATCACCAGTTGTCACATGTGTTCGTCAAGAACGCCGACGCCGCGACGATGGAACGAGTGCGCACGCTGTTCGAGGGCCAGCCCGGCGTCGCCCAGGTCTTCACGCCGAAGGAAGCGAAACAGTACGACCTGGCGCATGAGCGCAGCGGCGAACTGGTGATCGTCAGCGAGCCGAACAGTTGGCAGGCCTACTACTGGTGGACCGACGACTCGCAAGCGCCGACGTTCGCCCGCACCGTCGACATCCACCGCAAGCCCGGCTACGACCCCGTCGAAATGTTCTTCGACCCCGTGGCGCGCGGCATTCCCCTCGACGCCTCGCTGGTCAAAGGCTCGCACGGCGCTCCCGCGCTCGACGCATCCCTACGCGGCGTCCTGCTCTGCTCCCAGCGCGGCGTCTTCGTCGAAGGCCCCACCGCCGACACCGACGTCTGCGACATCGTCCTGCGACAATTTAACATTTAGCCCCCAGTCATTGACCGGGGGTTAAGTGAGCGGTCACCATGACGCCGGCGGATTGAACCGAAACCCGCGACTCTGCCCAAAAAAGGTCAGCGGATTCTCATAAACCACCCGCCGAATCAAGCTCTCCGCATGCCCGCGCTTGCGCATCTCCAGGATAAAATCCGGCACCGCCGTCGGCTTCGACGGCCCCCAATCGCCCGCTGAATTCACCAGCAGCCGCTCGGGGCCATACATCTCCACCATGTCGACGGCGCGCTGCGGCGTGCATTTGCTCACCGGGTACAGCGTCATCCCCGCCCAAAAACCCCGGTCGAGCACCGCGCCAATCGTATGCTCTTCGACATGATCGACCAGCACCCGCTCGCGCTTGATGCGGCTATCGCCGGTGAGCATATCGAGAATCATCCGCGTCCCCTGGTACTTGTCTTCCAAGTGCGGCGTGTGGATGAGAATCTGTTCGTCGGTCCGCATCGCGAGGTCGAGGTGCTCCAAAAACACGGTCGTCTCGTTCTTCGTGTTCTTGTTCAGCCCGATCTCGCCGATGCCCAGCACGCCCTCGCGGTTGAGAAACTCGGGGATCATCGCGATCACCTCCCGCGACAGCGCGACGTTCTCCGCCTCCTTCGCGTTGATGCACAGCCAGGTGTAGTGCTGAATGCCGTACGACCGGGAGCGCTTCGGCTCGAACGCCGTAAGCTGTTCAAAATAATCGCGAAAGCCGTGGACGCTGCCCCGATCGTACCCCGCCCAAAACGCCGGCTCGCTCACCGCGACGCAGCCCATCTTGGCAAGCGTCTCGTAATCGTCCGTGGTCCGCGAGACCATGTGAATATGCGGGTCGATGTAGTACACGGCAACTCGCTAAGCTTGCAGCCCCGGGCTCTGCCCGGGGGTGGCGTTACATCGGGGCGATGCTCGCGTTAATGGAAAGTCACCCCCCGGCAGAGCCGGGGGCTAAAAAATGTAACCGGCGCTACACGCCGAACCTGTCGCGCCACGATTCCTCAAACTCCCGACTGAACAACAACTGCACCCGCTCCGCGCGCCCCGGCGCCTCCTGGAGCAACAGCCGAATCGCCCATTCCAACCGCTCCCTTCGCCCATCGCCGCGCGCATCGCCCTCCGCCCGATCCAACCGATCGAGCCCCGCCGCGATCTCCAAAATCTTCGCCCGCAGGGGCAAAAACTCCTGCTCCAGCACATCGCACTTAGTTCGACTGACCCCCATGCTTGCACCCTTGCTTCTCGCATTCCCCACAGAAACATCACCCTCCAATCCTTCCAGTTTCGCGGACGACGCACACCCATGCAATGACCGAACCACCCGCGGCGGCGCCAGTCGCAACGGTTCTAACGAACCTGCCGGCGAAAAGCACACCTGTCGCGCCGCCGCAACCGGAGCGCCGGTTTCGCGGCAAACCCCAGAATCGCGGCGTAAATTTAAGTACCAAGCTGCCCCGTGGTCCCCCTCGGCCAACCTGCGCGCGTGAACCCGCTTCAACGAACCATCGACGCCCTCGCCAAAAGCCACAACGAAGCGGCTGCGCCCACGCTCACCGCCGCGCTCGCGCTGGGCAGCGGCCCGGTGTTCGACGGCGCCATCACCGGACTTGTCGCCCGCCGCAACAAGGCCGGCCACCTCGCCGTGCTGCGGCACTGGGACGCGCTTTCGCACACGCAAAAGTTGCTCGTCGAAAAGGGCCGCCACAAAATGGCCGGCGCCCTCCGCGAGGCCCTGCTCGAAGGCGACGACCAGCTCTTCGCCAGCGCCCGCGACTTCGTCGAAGCCTCTGGCGATTTCGACCTCATTCCCACGCTGGTGGTGGTCGCCGAACAACCTGCCGGCGTGCGCTCGCAAGCGGCCCTCGATCTCACGGGGCGGCTGATCGATCAGCTCCGCACCTGGATCGAATCCGATCGCACCCCCGCGATCGGCCGCGACCCGGAAACGATCCGCCACTGCGTGCTCGAAAGTCTCGAACGCTCCGTCGAACGATTCGCCGAACATAAGCGGCCGGAGCTGCTCGAAGCGTTCGTCGTGCTTGCCGGCCCGCGCAACGAGGCGCTGCTGCGGATCATGGAAACGCCGCACCACCCGTGCTACGCCAGCGTCGTGCAAACGCTCACCCGCAGCGAAAGCGTCGGCGTGATGCAACTGCTCACGAGGACGCTCGCCGGCGAAGACGCCCCGCAGGTCGTCCGCAGCGACATTAGTAAACGCGCAGACCGCCCGTTCGTCGAGGCCCTGCTGGCGATGGCGATCGACCCGACGAACGGCGCCCAGCGGCGGAACCTCGCCCGCATCAAGACGATCGCCTGTTGCGAGGCCGCGCAAACGCTGTGCGTCGAGTACTCGCCCGAGCAGCAGGCCGCAGCCATGCGGCTGCTCGCCGCCTCCGGCGCCGCGGACGAGCAAAAGCTGGCCCTCGCCGAAACGCTGCTCAAGCAGGGTTCGCTCGAAGGCCGCGTCACCGCCTGCATGGCAATTCAACCCGTCGGCGGCCAGCGAGCTAACAAGCTCGTGCTGCTCGCCATGAAAGACCCAGTTGGCGCCGTGCAGGCCGCCGCCATCCGCCAGCTCCGCGAGCGCCGCATCCCCGGCGCCATGACCAAGCTACTGGAGTTGCTGGACCATTCCGACCCGGTGGTGAGCGCCGCCGCCCGCGCCGCGCTCGCCGAGTTCTCGTTCGACAATTACACGTCGCGGTTCGACGTGCTCGAGGAAGACGCCCGCCGCACGATGGGCGTTCGGGTGGCGAAGGTCGACCCGACCGTCGCGACTCGCCTGAAGCAGGAATTGGCGCACCCCGCGCGCCGCACCCGGCTGCGAGCGCTCGAAATGGGCAGCGCCATGAGCGTGCTGCCGCAACTGGCCGACGCGCTGATCGAGCGCCTCGAAGACGAGGACCATCTCGTCCGCGTCGCCGCCGCCGAAGCCATGCAGTATTGCACCGCCGACGACGTACGCGCCGCGCTGCTTACTGCCATCGGCGACAAAAGCGTCGCCGTGCAAACGGCGGCGAAAGGCAGCCTACGAGCCTTCGGCGTCGAAGCGCCCCTCGCGGAGGCGGCGCCATGATCGCATCGCTTACCTCAAGACTTCCGCTCGCCGAAATCGGCGACGACTTTCCCACGTCCGGCCCGCGGCTGAATTGGTCGGACCTGTGGGCCTGGGGCGTCGCCGCCATCGTCGCCGCGCTTCTCGCTGCGATCGTCGTGCAACTCCGCAAGCGCAACGACATGGACGAGCGGTGCGACAACCCGTGGAAGCTGTTCCGCGAGCTGTGCCGCGTCCACAATCTCGACGGCGCTAGCCAACGCCTGCTCGCCCAGGTGGCCCGCGCCCGCAGCTTCTCGCAGCCGGCGCAAGTCTTCCTAACGCCCGCCGCGTTCGAAATCGCCAGCCTGCCGCCGTCGCTGCGGAACAGGGGCGATCAACTGCTCCGCCTGCGCGGCCAGTTGTTCTAGAATGAAGAACGTCGCCAGGTCATTCTGAGCGCAGCGAAGAATCTAGCGCCACGTCAGATCCCTCGCTCCGCTCAGGGTGACGCTACTGCGTTGGCGCCTCGCGCGAAATCATCCGCCGCACCATTGGCTCTAAATAAGCCAGCGCCACGATCGCCAACTGGCTGATCATAAACATCGCCACCCAAAACGCACGCCCCTCGGTGAACCCGTAAGCGTGCAGCCCCACGCCCATCTCGTTCACGCCGAACCACGACCACGTCACCACGATGTTCCCCAGCACGGCCAGGGCGGCCAGGCCGCGCTCGCCGATCATCTTCCCCCACCGCGCGTGCAGCACGATCGCGTTCCAGATGACGATCATCAGCGCGCCGTTCTCCTTCGGGTCCCACCCCCAGAAGCGGCCCCACGAATCGTCGGCCCACAGCCCGCCCAGCACCGTGCCGATGAAGCTGAAGAAAATCGCGAAGCAGAGCGTGCCGTAAGTCATCCGCGTAAGCTGCCGCCGTTGCTCGGCGTTCAGCACGCCGCCGATGTAGCCCAGCAGGATCGTCGCTAGCCCCAAGAAGCCGGCGAGGTACGTCGTCGAGTACCCCAGCGTAATGCATACCACATGCGTCGCCAGCCAAAAGTTGGTGTCCAGCACCGCTTGCATCACGCCGATCGTGTCGCCGTTGTTCGCCGTCTCGCGCGTGAGATAGTACGCGATGATCATCGTCGGGAACCCCATCGCCGCGGCCAGTAGATTGCCGATCCCCATCCGGTACACAATCTCAAACAGCAGCGCGAACAGCACCCCCGCCCAGCCGATGAACACGGCGGACGAATACAAATTCGTCACCGGCGGCCGCCCCGAAATATAAATCCGGCAAACGAGCGCCGCCGTGTGCAGGGCGAAGGTGAACCACAGCAGCCAATTCGCCGAGCGATTAAAACCCTCCGACCAACCCAGCCACGAGAGCGAGGCCAGAACGAACGCCGCCACGTACAGCGCCAGGCACAGGATGAACGGGTTGACGTGATTGAAATACGCCTCGAACGCCACGCGGTCGAGCGAAATCTGCTCGGCCGACTTCCGATCGCTCGGATCGCCCGCCGCCTTCAGCGCCGCCTCGTGCTTCCGCTCCGCCGCGGCGATTTCCACCACATGTTCGCGGTAGTCCTGCACGCCGTTGTTAAACTGCTGCACCTCGCCGGCCCGATACGCATCGAGCATCGCCACCCATTGGGAAGTCGCATTCCCTTCCGCCGGTTGCTTTCGCTCGAGAATCGCCTCGCGGACCAGGTTGTACGTCGATTCGTACAGCGTCATCCACGCCCCCTCCGGCGTCGCCGGCGGCACGGGCCGCGGCGCCGTCGCGTTCAGTTCGGCGATCGCCTTCTGGATCGCCGCCGTACGATTAATCAAGTCGTCCATCGACTCGCCGAAGTCCGGCACGTCAAACGCCTGCCGCAGCACCATCACCCGCTGCACCTTCTCGCTGGTCTCGATGAACTTCTGCTGCGTGAGATTCCGCTCCCCCTTCGGCACCGCCGCGGCCAGCAGCGTCTGCCGCCGCAGTTCCCCCTCATTCGTCTTGCTCATATCGCTGAACAGTTCGGCGATGCTGTAGCGGTATCCCTCGCGCGGCTTCAGCCCGATCGCCTGCAACACGTCCAGATTCTCGACGCGGATCACGCGATGCTTTAAGTGTCCCTTGGTCTGGGCGACCACGTCGAGCATCCAGCGAATCGCCGGCTGCTTCTTGTCGAATCGCGGGTCGGCGTCCTCGTAGGTCTGCCGGCCGGAAATCAGCCGCAGCGTATTGCACGCCAACGTATCCAGCGGCAGCACGCGGCCATCGTTCGCCGCCGGCAGCCGGCCGAACTCGTAAATCTTCATTTCCGTCGAGTTGTCGCGCGGCGGCGCCGCGTATCGCGACACCATCGCCGCCGCCGCCAACACCACCAGCGCCGGCACCCACACCGTCGCCCCGCGCCACTGCCGCAGTAACGATCCGCTCGCCGTCGTTGCATCCTCCGCTGCTTGCAGCTTAGCGCGCCGCGCCTCATCCTCGCGCCGCCCTACGAACCGCACGATCGCCTGCCCAAAATGAACCAGCATCCCCGCCGCCACGATCATGCAGGCCACATACGGAATCATCCACCCGGAATTGGTGACCACTTGCAGCACCGTTCCCTGCTCGGTCCGGCGATCCCAGTCCGCCTGGTACAGCGTGTCGCCGTCGTAGCGAATCGGGTTGTTCATCGACGCGCTCAGCGTCACGTCCACGTTGTGCCGCGGATCTACAAACTGCACGATCGACTCATAGTTCTTCGGCGTGTCGGTTCCTTGGTAGCGATCGAACTTGAAGTCGATGAGCTTCACCGTGTACGGTTTTTCAATGCGCTTAAATCGCAGCGCCACCTGATAGGTCGCATCGCCCACCTCGATCACATCGGCTCGGCTCAATAGCGGCGACGTCAAAAACACCCCCAGCGAACGTTGATCATCCTTCGCCAGCAGTTCCACATACGCCCCTGGCACGTCGAACGTCTGCTCCGCAGCCACGCCCGTCGACTCCGGCTTCGCCTCCAGCATCCGCAACTGGCCTTGTCCCGCATTGGCGACCGCCGTTTCCGCCGGCTGCCGCCGTCGCGGCTCCGCGTTCGGCAAGTACTCCAGCACTTGCACCGCGAACGGCAGCCCAGGAACCTCGATCGCCTCGCCCGACTCCGCGGCCTCCTCCACGAGCGACCGCGGAACTACGGTAACGCGATCGTCGCCCGATTCGCTGAATGTAGTGATCGCCAACTCGCTGCTGCGCATGTCCTCGGCGTAAGTAACGGTCTGCCCCTCGGCAATCCGCATCTGCGATTCAACGCCCTTCTCGGCATAGTACAACTCGCTGAGCATCAGCAGCGCCACGCCGCCGTGCAGGAGGACGATGCCGGCGCGCTTGCCGAACACTGCCCAGCACCCCAGCCCCAGAATCACGCTCGCGCCGGTCGCCTTGGCAAGCTGCCACAAGATTCGCAGCCCCGAAGGATTCAGCCGCACCTCGGGATGCGTGAACAAATACGCGGCCGTCCCCAGCAGCACCGCCGCCGCCGCCGCGCCGAACCACCACGTCCACCGCGCCGCCGATTGCTTCGATCGCCGATAGGTGAGCGCTAGTACATAGACAAGCGCCAGTGCAGTCCCGCCCAGCGTAGCTCGCAGCGCGTGCCACAAACCATTAGCGAAGCTCGCGGACAGCTCGCTCTCAATCGCCGTGTTGGCCCCGCTGGCAATCACGGCGTACGTCAGTGCAACGCCCAGCGCGATCATCGCAAACCCGCCGACCAATCGCCGCCCATGCGCCGCCACCCGAAACCGCACCGCATGCGCCGCGAACAAGTTCAGCGCCAGCGCGGTCCCCAGCACTTTGCCGCCGGGAAACGGAAACACCCCCGCCACGTCCCACGCTCGCGGAAAGAATATCTTCAGCTCAATCCACGCCATCCACACGCGAAAGTAATGGCGCAGCACATGCGAAATGTCGTAGTCGATTTGCGCCAGCGTCCCGGCGAGCACCAGAAACAGCGACAGCGAAAGCAGCGTCACCGTCAGCCGCAACGATGCCAACGGCGCAAGCGCCGCCGGCAGCGCCGCCATCACGCGAAAATCATCCTCCTCGCGCACTGAGGCCTGCTCGCGCGGGCTGTACCGAGGTAGCTCAGTCGTCGCCATGTGTTTATATCCCCCTCCCTTGAAGGGAGGCCGCAACCGAGCACGGGCGACCCGAAGTCGCCCGTGCGCAGGGCGTTAGTCCTGACGTATGAATTAGGGGAGGGATTCCCAATTGTGACGGGAGTAGCCGGCGCTCATCTCACCGCCGCGCCTCGTTCAGTACGCCAACTAACGACGCGAGCACTCGACAATTCGCGCCTAAATGCAATGCTTCGCATCACTTCGCAAACTTCACCGACTCCAAAAACTTCCCAAACGCCTCCCCTTGCGTCTCCACCAGCGCCCGGTCACCGGTCATCTTAAAAAACCACATCTGATCCCCACGTTGAATCATCGCGGCGAGAATTCCCAACGGCGCGTCGCCCCCCTCGCCCAGCAACTCAAACTGCTGCCCCGCGGCGCCGTCAATCCTCACTTCCTGGGCCGCAGCCTTCAGGTCGGCCTCCGATAACTCGAGCCCCGCCTGCCCCGCCCACCGCTGCGCTTGCGCGATCGGGTCGGCCATCGCCCCGCTGGCGGGGAACGGCATCACCGTCACCTCGGCTTTTCGATCCCCCTCGCTCACTAGAAACGCAGCCTTCCGCATGCTCCCCGCTTGCCCTGGCTGCCACCCCGCCGGCGGCTCATAGGTGAACTCCACCGGCTTAGCAAACTCAGCCCCCGCCGCAATCGCCGCCGCTTGCGGCTTAGCGGGCCGAGGCGTACGGTCCGCCGCGCGC
>JBGSYU010000166.1:0-3392 GCA_041750715.1 Lacipirellula sp. | reverse complement strand
GGCGAGGGGATCGTCATGCGGCTGCTGGATAAGGGCCGCATGGAGTTCTCGCTAGAAAAGCTGGGCATGTCGAAGTCGATGCGGGACGCCTTCGACCGGCTGATTCGCTTGCCGCATGGCATCGTGCTGGTCACGGGGCCGACCGGTTCGGGCAAAACGACCACGCTGTACAGCGCGCTGCTCGACATCAAGAGCGAGGACACGAAGATCATCACGACCGAGGATCCGGTCGAATACCAGCTCGAGGGGATCAACCAGATTCAAGTGCATCCGAAAATCGGGCTGACGTTCGCGGCATCGCTACGGTCGATTTTGCGGCACGACCCCGACGTGGTGCTGGTAGGCGAAATTCGCGACCACGAGACGGCGGAAAATGCGATCCAAGCGTCGCTCACGGGGCACCTCGTGTTTAGCACGCTGCACACGAACGATGCGCCCAGCGCGTACACCCGGCTGGTCGACATGGGGATCGAGCCGTTTTTGGTAGCCAGTACCATCGAAGCGGTGATGGCCCAGCGACTGGTGCGAACGCTGTGCAAGAAGTGCCGGCAGGCGTACGAGCCGGTGAGGGACGACTTGCCGGACGACTTTCCGTGGGACGAGTACCACGACCGCGGGGAGCCGCTCTTCCGCAACCGCGGCTGCCGGCAGTGCCGCGAGAGGGGGTTCACCGGTCGGCAGGGCATTTTTGAATTGTGCCCGACGACCGACGCGGTGCGGCAACTGGCGCACGATCGGGCGAGCAGTTGGGAGATTCGCAAAGCGGCGCTGGCGGACGGGATGCGTACGCTGCGGCAGGACGCATGGGCGAAGGTCCTCGACGGCATTACGACGGTTGAGGAAGTTTTGCGGGTTACAAAGGGCGATCGGATGTGAGCGCGGATTGCTCGCTTAAATGAGATTAACCACGAAACGCACGAATCACACGAAAGTTATGAAATCTCCGCTTTTTCGTGTAGTTCGTGTGTTTCGTGGTTAGCAATTCCCATCTTATGCCTGATTTCGCTTACACAGCCCGAACGCTCACAGGCCAGCGCGTAGAGGGCGTGCTGGCTGCGAACACGCAGCGAGAGGCGATTGTGGCGCTGTCAGCCAAGGAACTGTTTCCGTTGCAGGTGAAGGCGACGGGCGGGCGAGTGCAGCAAGCAGGTTCGCTAAGGGTTCGCCCCCAAGCGATGTCGCAGTTTTACATCCAGTTGGCCGCGCTGCTGCGGAGCGGCGTGCCGCTGCTGCGGTCGTTGGAAGTGCTGGGGCGGCAATCGGCGAATCCGACGCTCAAGAAAATCGTCGACGATTTGCACGCGCGGGTTACCGAAGGCGATTCGCTGGCCGAGGCGATGACGCGGCATCCGCGCTCCTTTACCGATCTGTCCCGCAGCATCGTTCGCGCCGGCGGCGAAGGCGGGTTTCTGGAGGAGGCGCTGGAGCGGGTCGCTAAGTTCACCGACCAACAGGCGGAGCTAAAGAGCCGCGTGCTGGGGGCGCTGGCGTATCCGATTTTTCTCGCAGTGTTCGGCGTGTCGATCGTCACCGTGCTGGTGATCTTCTTCGTGCCGAAGTTCGAGGCGCTCTTCCAGCGGCTGCGCGACCGGGGCGAGTTGCCCGCGGTGACCGACTGGCTGCTGTGGCTGAGCAATAGCATCTACGACTACGGGATTCTGATCGCCGCGGCTCTTGCGGGACTGATTCTCGTCGTCAAGCAGCGGCTGCAAACGGACGAAGGCCGCTGGTGGCTCGACCGCTGGCGGCTCAAGCTGCCGCAGGCCGGGACGATCTACCGCAACCTCGCCGTGTCGCGATTTTGCCGAGTACTTGGCACGCTGCTCGCCGGCGGCGTGCCGATCGTACGTTCGCTGAAAATCAGCAGCGACTCGACGGGTAACCGCGTGCTGGCGGCGGCGATTAACGGCGCCGCCGATAATATCACGGCCGGCGAGTCGCTCGCGGAGCCCTTGGCCGCGAGCGGGCACTTTCCGCCCAATGTGGTTGAAATGGTCGCCGTCGCCGAGCAGTCGAACACGCTAGAGTCGGTGCTGGCCAATATCGCCGAGTCGTTGGAAAAGGAAACCTGGCGCCGGCTGGACCTGCTGGTGCGATTGCTAGAACCGATGATGCTGCTGTTTTTGGCATCGGCGGTGCTGGTCATAGTTCTGGCGCTGATGCTGCCCATGCTCAAATCGGCGACGTCGATGTGAGGCGTCCGCGCCGGTGCAAGCGCCGGTGGAACTCGTTATAATGCATGTGCCTTCAACCAAGTGAACGCCGCCGTCGATCCCGATATCAGGAAAGGATTTTCGTCATGAGACGCTCCCGCTTGCTTCCTCAAATTCGCCGCGGCCTTAAAGCTCGCCGTGCGTTTACGCTCGTCGAAGTCCTGCTGGTGCTCATTATTCTGGTGATCATCGGCTCGATCGTCGTCCCGAATTTGTTCGGCGTGAAAGACAAGGCCGACATCGACGCCGCCAAGACGCAAGTCAATGCGCTCAAGAGCGCGATGAATATGTACCGGCTGGATCTGAATAAGTACCCGGCCGCCATCAAGGATTTAGTCGATAAACCCGGCGACAACTCATTGAGCGAAAAGTGGCGCGGGCCCTATCTGGAAAGCACGATGAAGCAAGATCCCTGGGGCAATGAATACCAGTATCTCTCCCAAGGAAAGAAGAACGCCAACGGATACGATCTTTGGTCGAATGGCCCCGACGGCCAGAACGGCACGGACGACGACATCGGCAATTGGGAGTGAGCGATGTCGCAGAAAGCGGAAAGCCGAAAGCGGAAAGCGGAGTCGGGGCGCGCAACCGTCTTCCCTCCGCTTTCCGCTTTCCGCTTTCCGCTTTCGCAAGGCATGACGCTCGTCGAGCTGTTGGTGGTGCTCGCCCTGCTGGTGCTCATCGGCAGCATCGTGGTGCCGGTGCTCACCGGCAGCTTCGAATCGGTGCGGCTGCGTCGCGCGGGCGATCAGGTGCTCACGCGGTGGTCGCAGTCGCGAGCGCGGGCGATTGAAACTGGGGAGGTGCAAGAGTTTCGATACACGCCTGAGACGGGGTCCTATCAAGTTTCAACCTGGACGAATCTGGCCGAGGATGGCAATTCCGCTCGTCCATCGACCGCAGGCGTTGCGTTGAATTCGGCGTCGAACGCCGCGGTCGACGATCCGATGAATGGCCAGAGCATTACACTTCCCGACAAGATCATTTTTCAGAGCGGTCAGATCGCGGTGGACGATCCGCTAAGCCGCGAGCGGCAGGTGGCTTCGATGCAGTCGGTGGGCGACGAATTGTCGACGCCGATTTTGTTCTTTCCCGACGGCACGACCTCGGAGGCGTCGGTCGTACTTGCCAACGACCGCGACCAGTTTCTGCGGCTCACGCTCCGCGGGCTGACCGGGG
>JBGSYU010000165.1:0-3232 GCA_041750715.1 Lacipirellula sp. | reverse complement strand
CCAGGATTCAGCTCGCCTAGCGATGCGATGTTTATTGCGGGTGTGCAACTAGCTGGAGGCCCAGATTTGCCCGATCCCTATTTGCTCGAACGACTGCAATTTCAGTGGGATAATCCGGGCCAAGACTCTTGGGACTCAGATAACCTGCCAATTTCATTTAGCCCCGCTGGGGTGAGAATCGCTCAGATCTCTGCCTCTCGCGGTGACGAGCAACCGCCGCTAGGGAGACCGTATGGCATCACAGCGTTTGTGACAGGTGTGATTACGGTGCCGGAGCCTAGCGTTGGCGCGTTGATCGCCACGGCAGGAATTCTCGCCGCCCAACTCAGGCGACGACGATCGGGAAGGCATTTTCGCATCGAATAGCTCAACTGGTTTTGATTGGTTTTTCATCGTGCAAGGAGGATCATATGTCGCCATTCCGGTGTGGATTGCGGACCGAACGCGGGGCAACTTCCTTGGCGGCGATTATGCTGAAGATATCGCCGCGCCGGGCGAAAGGAAACGCAACTCGCTTAGTGCACATATTTTTCGGAATTCGGCGCGGTGGTCCGATTTCGGGGGTTGTGAAGGTCCGGGGGCGATGAGTTAAGGTCAAATGTTCAGGGAATGGCACGAGGCATCACGAGGCACCATGAGCTGGCAATCTAGGACAAACATCATCTCGTCCGCGTCGGTATGCGCGCCCTCCCTTGCGCGACGCCGACGGGCGCGACTGCGTGTCGCTGCTGGTCTTGCTTTGCTGGCCGTTTGCATTGCGTGCGGAAGCGCTTCTGGCGAAATTGTTCGCTTCCGGATGACGGGCCACATTGCCGTTGATTTCCAGATCGGGGATTTGCCTGCGGGAATCTACGAAGATGCGCCCTTCGAGGCGGCACTTTCCTACGATACTGGCACCCCTGATTTGTATCCAGATGATGCGAAGCGCGGGCTATACGAAGCCGAGATCAGTGAAAAACACTACTTAAACTTTCGTGCGGGACCATCGACAGTCGTCGCTAATGACCTTCTCCTATTTATTGGCAATGACATACACGGGGGACCTCAGCCCGGCGATGGCCGTCCTATCTGGGAATTGCCGGATGATTCATTTCAGATGCTGACTTCCCCGATAGCTGCGACATTCCCGCTTCCCCCTTTCCATCACATCGTTTTCCGATGGCGCAACCACAATCGCACCGCTCTGGTTTCTGACGCGCTTCCGACCCAACTCGACTTGGTAGATTTTCGTGATACTTGGTTTGAGGTAAGTACGGGCTCGCCGAATAGCAGGGATCCACAGTTCACCATACGAGGCGTCGTTGAGCATGTCGTATTGGTTCCTGAGCCTTCGACGTATTTGTTGGCAGTCGTCGCCGGCGTGATCCAGTTCTGCAGATGGGGTGCGCGGCGCCCATTTTTGGTTGGACAAGGGGACGAAGGAAGCGTGGGCGGGGAGTTCCGCTTGCACTTCGCGCTCTTGACCGCGGACTACAACGGCAACGGCCTGGTGGACGGCGACGACCACATCACCTGGCAAAATGCCTACGGCTCGACGACCAAGCCGTGGGCGGACGGCAATGGCGACGGGGTCGTGAATGACGCCGACTTCGACATCTGGGAGAACATCGCCTTCGAAATGCTTCCCATGCGGTACATCGGCGGGGCCGACATCAATGACGACGAGATCGTCAACGACCTCGACTACAACATCTGGGTCGCCGGTTTTGGCGAGACCGGAGCTGGCGACCTGGACGGGGACGGCGACACGGACGGCACGGATTTTCTATTGTGGCAACTGGCGGTCGGGGGCGAGAGCGCTTGGTATGTTGAAATGCCGGGGGCGTCGCAGAACATGGCTAGCATCTATGGGCCGCAGGACCTGGTCGGCCTCGCCGCCCCGCAGGTCTTGAACGTGATCATCAGCGGCTCGCTTTCGCTGCACGCGCCGTTTTCGTTCGACACGGTCGACGGTTCGGGCGATCAGCTGAAGACAGTGCCCGTGGGCGGCGCTAATACAATTTCGATCGTGTTCAGCGAAGGGGTCAATATCACGGCCGAAAGTCTGTTCTTGGTGAGCTTGCACCTGGCGGTGCGGCCGACGTTGGCGGAGTTCAGCTACGACCCGCTGACGTATACGGCGACGTGGCGGTACGAGGGGTGGGCGCTGGCCGACCAGTATCTGCTATCGCTGAGCGATGGGGTTTCTGGCCCCTACGGCGTGCGCGACGTGGATGGCAACGAGCTCGACGGCGAGTGGGTCAACCCGCGGATCAACTGGTCGACGACGGCGGCGATTAGCGAGTTTCCCTCGGGCAATGGCACTCCGGGCGGAGTCATTAACTTTGTGATGACGCTGCTGCCGGGAGACGCCAACCTGGACGGGGCGGTGACGCAGGCGGACATCGACATTCTGCAAGCGCACATGGGGCAGCAGTTTGGCGCCACGTTTTCCGGCGGCGACTTCTATGGCGACGGCGACGTGGACGTCTTCGAGAGCGGCGGGGGCGGCGATGCGACGCTGGCGATGAGCTATTTCGGCTACTATTACCAAGCCATCTGGGTGGGGTGCGATCTGGACGGCGATCTGGACGTGGACGGCGACGACCTGCAGTTGATCAGCGACAACGCGGGGATGGCGAACCCGACATTCACCGACGGCGATTTCAACTTTGACGGGGAGGTCGACGCCGACGATCTGGATATCGCCCTGGCCCAGTACGGGTTGAACGGGCTGTTCATCAACGCGGTGTGGTAGCGGCGGCGCACTTGCTGGATTGCCGCGTTCCAACCTGCCCATGCAGGCGCCGGTTGATTTGCAGCTAGCACTGCCGGCGACCGCGGAAACGCGCTGCTTGTGTGCGCCGGCGGACATGCCCACGCCGACGTGGGCATGCCACCCGGCCGTGCAACGTGCGACTTGCACCCCGATCAATCCGATCAATCGGGATCAATGGATCAATCGGGTGCAGGAATCTGGTCTTGCGGGGCCCTTCTCGCTTCTGCTACAAGCCCCGGCTGCTTATCGCGAAAGTCTCTTCTCTCATCTTTTCCATAGGGCGCTGCGGGCTACGGCCTCGCGCCTGCTACACGGTGAAACCCTCATGAAACAGGGACGCATGGCTCCGCGCGGTCGTCGTAGGGCGTCGGCGCTTGTCGCGGCGAGTTTCTGCATTTTTTCGAGCATGGCGGTCGGCGGACCCGCGTGGGGTCAGTCGCCGGCGGGCGTCTATGCGCCGGGTCGCACCACGGC
>JBGSYU010000164.1:0-3727 GCA_041750715.1 Lacipirellula sp. | reverse complement strand
GCCACCGCCTGCACTCGGCTGCTTTCACGATCGACCGCATCCGCAGCCTGCGGATCGCCCTCGGTTCCGGCAGTGCCCGACATCAGCGACAAATGACCGCCCGCCGACGAGCCCATGATGCCAATTCGTTCCGGATCAACTCCATAATCCTTGGCATGGAATCGGATGAAGCGGATCGCCCGATGAATGTCGCCCATGACTTCGGGAATGGTGAACTTCGGTTGGCTGCTATGCACCACGGCGAACACCGTGTAGCCCCGCTCCAGCACGCGTACGAGGAACTCAGGTTTGATGGCTTCGTGTGCCGAGTTGAATCCGCCGCTCACCACGAAGATCACGGCGCGGCCGTTGGGCTGCGGCGGCGTGAAGACGTCCATCGTCAGCGCCATGCCGTATTTGCGGCCGTAGATCACGTCTTCCGTCCGCTTGACCTCCGCCTCGTCCGCGCGGACCTCCATCATCGTGGCGACCGCGATAACCAAGCCAAACGTTATCCGAGACAATTTCATGTTGCTCAAATTCCGAACGATCGTGTATCGAGAGGGCGAGTCCAAGCCTAGTCCGCAGCCCGCTCCGACTCGCGGAGCTCGCGGCGTTTAATTTTTCCAGACGTCGTCTTAGGCAGCGATTCGACGAACGCCACCTTGCGCGGACACTTGTAGGGCGCCGCGGCCTGCTTGACGTACTCCCGAATCTCGGTTGCCAACGAATCGCTGGGCTCGAAGCCCGAACGCAAGACCAGAAACGCTTTGACGACTCCGCCCCGCACCGGGTCGGGGCTTTCGATCGCGGCCGCCTCCAGCACCGCCGGGTGACTGACCAGGCAACTTTCGACCTCGAACGGAGAAATGCGGTGGCCGCTGGCGTTGATGACGTCGTCGTTGCGGCCCTGGAACCAGAACCAGCCGTCGGCGTCGCGCCGCAGCTCGTCGCCTGAAATATACCACTCGCCGCGAAAAATTTCAGCCGTCTGCTCCGGCTTATTCCAGTACTGCTTCATCATTCCCGGGTGCGAGTCGCTGCGCACGCACAGCACGCCGTCCTGTCCGTCCGGCACGGGGTTCAAGTCGTCATCCATCAGTTCGATCACCGTGCCCGGCCCCGGTCGGCCGCAACTGCCTGGCCGCATCGGCTGACCGGCCATGTTGAAGCAGTACACCATGCACTCGCTCATGCCGATGCCGTCGAGCGGCATGACGCCAAAGTGCTTTTGAATCGCCCGCAGCGTGTCGGCCGGCAGCGGCTCGCCGGCGCTTACGGCGTGGCGCAGGCTCGACAGTTCAAAGCGTGCGGCCGCGTCGGCGTTGGCCATTAGCATACGGTAGGAGGTCGGCGGCGCGGTGAAGTTGGTAATGCGATACTTCGCGATCAGCTCGAACCATTTAACCGCATCGAACTTACCGCCGAGCGAGTCGTACTGCACGACGGTCAGACCCCTTCCCAGCGGATATAAAAACGCCGACGTCAACGGCAGTAGCCAGCCGAGTTCCGAGGGACATGCGACCACGTCGTCGTCCCGGTAGTCGTGCCAGAAGCGGAGCAGGCTTTCGTAGGATAGCGGATAGCGTTGGAAATGCGCCACGCCCTTGGGATCGCCGGTGGTGCCGGACGTGTAGGCGATAAACGCCAAATCGTCGTTCCGCGTTGGGGCCGGATCGAAGCTTGCCGGAGCTTCGTCCATCAGCCGGTTCCAATCGAGATGCTTACCGGTCGACGACCGCGGGTCGGGGTACGGCGCCACGATGACGTGCTTCAGATTCGGGCAAGAACCGCTCGCTTCCTCGATGGGCTCCGCCAATTCCGTCGTCGTGATGGCGGCGACGGCGCCCGAGTCCCGCAGGCGGTATCCCACCTCGCTCGTGCGAAGCTGAATGCTCGACGGCACGAATACGCCGCCCAACTTCGCCACCGCCAGCGCCGCGATATAGAACTCCGGTAGATTGGGCAACCGAAGTAAGACGCGGTCGCCGCGCACGATGCCCAACTGACTGAGCGCAGCCGCCAGGCGATTCGTCGCGGCGTCGAGCTGATGATATGTAAACGTGCGAGTCGCCCCGGCCGCGTTCTCCCAGAGCAGGGCCGGTCGGTCGCCGCGCCCCGCTTCTACCTGTCCCTGCGTGAGTGCCACGCCCAGGTTGTATTGTTCCGGAATGCCATTCCACGGATCCCACTCGGACCACGTTCGCTGATAGTCGAACGACATGTCGAAACCTTCCACGATAAGACTTGATGAGAGTTGTAGCTGGCCTCTTTGAGGCCGGCGTCCGGCGGTTCCCGGGGTCACGGACCCCGGCTACAAGTTTTTTGACACCGGCCCTAGGCGCCGGCAACAGTTTTTCGCGACCGCGATTCCAACACGTCCCACAAGGGAGTAAGCCCATGGTTTTTACTGGCGCTGGCTTGCAGCACAGGTATGTCGGGCCGACCTGGCATGTGGAGCTGTTCGCGCAGGCCGATGGCGACGCCTTCCGCCCCCGGCAGATCGGCCTTGTGGACCACTACCACGTCCGCAATTTCGACGATCCCCGCTTTTTCCCATTGCAGGTCGTCGCCCGCCTCGGGCTGAACCAGCAGTACGACGAGGTCGCACACATCGTGAATCGCGGTGTCGCCTTGTCCCGCGCCGACGGTTTCCACCACGATCAGGTCGAAGCCGAAGGCTCGCAGCACGTCGATCATCGCATCGAGGTGCGAGGCGATGGCTTGCCGACCGCTGGGAACGGCAAGACTGCGAATGAATACGCCCGCGTCGTCGGCCGCGCTGCTCATGCGGATCCGATCGCCCAGCAGCGCTCCGCCGGTGATTGGACTTTGCGGATCGCAAGCGAGCACCGCGATGGTGCGGTTGCGACTTCTGGTCTGCACGATCAGCTTGCCGATCAGCGTACTCTTGCCGACGCCGCTATTGCCGGTGATAGCCACCACCATTCCGCCGCCCGGCCGATCCGCCAACGCGGCGCGGATCTCATCGACGTGCCGGCCCCGGTCGAGCAGGGTGATGAGCCGCGCCAGGGCGGGCCGATCGCCGTGAAGAAATCGCGCGAGCAGGGACTCAACCATCCTGGCGTTCTCCCTGTTGGTTGAGAAAGTCGACGATTTCGGCGATCGACGTGCCGGGGCCGAAGACCTTGGCTACCCCCATCTCGCGGAGCTTGGGAATATCGTCCTCGGGAATGATGCCCCCGACCAGCACCCGCACATGATCGAGTCCGTTTTGCCGGAAGAGGTCGATGATCCGCGGCGTCAGCGTCATGTGCGCGCCGCTAAGAATGCTGATCCCCAACCAGTCGGCGTCTTCATCGGTCACCGTGCGGAGGACCGCCTCGGGCGACTGCCACAGGCCCGCGTAGATGACATGAAGACCGGCGTCCCGCAGCCCGCGGGCCACCACCTTAATGCCGCGATCGTGGCCATCCAACCCGACCTTGGCCAGTACGATCCGCAAGGCAGGTCGTTCGATAGCTGTCATCAATCTTGCCTGCTTACGTTATCAAGATAAGAACCGCAGACAGTCGCGGATTCACGCGGATTAATCTTTATGACTTTCGCCTTCATCTACGTTTATCCGCATTCATCCGCGGTTACTCTGAGAGGCTATCCCAGAAAGATTCATCGGTATTTATTGGGTTTCACGCCGCTCGGGCTCGGTATCCGAATTTCCGTTGGACCGACGGCGCGAGCTGACGGAGCATGAGATGAATGTTGCTGAGTCGAAGCATGGCGGCGC
>JBGSYU010000163.1:0-27392 GCA_041750715.1 Lacipirellula sp. | reverse complement strand
CGAAAATGCCACCCGCCTGAGAACTGAATGTCCGAATCAAAACACGACCTCGCGCGCTTTGCAGAAATCGAGCAGTTGGTCAACTCGATTAGCGACATCCCCGATTCCGGCGCACGTTCCGTGTGCGTCGAGCTGCTCACGCGATTGCTGGAATTGCACGGCGCCGGCCTGGAGCGAATCGTGTCGATGATCTCGCAAAGCGGCGCAGCCGGGGCCGACATCGTCCAGCGTCTCACGCGAGACGATCTCGCGGCCAGCCTGCTGTTGTTGTACGGACTGCATCCGACCGACTTCGAGACCCGAGTGAAGCAAGCGCTCGATAAGGTGCGACCGCAGCTAAAATCGCACGGCGGCGACGTGGCCTTGTTGGGAATTGACGACGGGGCGGTTCGGCTGCGCCTCGACGGCAGTTGCCACGGTTGTCCGTCCTCGTCGCTTACGCTGCGGAACGTCATCGAAGAAGCGATTTACGCGGCGGCGCCCGACATCGCCAGCCTCGAAGTTGCAGGCGTCGAGGATCGGCCGCACGCCCACGGGGGTTTTGTGCCGTTACAAATTCTTCAGGGGAACGGCCACGCGGTCCGATAGAGTGCGACCCCGTCGCGTTCACCAGTAAAATGTCCGCCGAGCAAGCTAGCCTGAATCGGTCGTTCGCCACGCTTCGTCGGCTTGCGGTGAAGCGCGCTCCGGCCGAGCGGTGCGAGCTCTGCGGCCTGGACTTGGCCCCCGAACACGAGCATTTGTTGGCCCCGTCCACGCGGCAAATGTCCTGCGCATGCTACGCCTGCGCCATGCTGTTTCCCAACGAAGCCGGCGGAAAATATCGGCGCGTTTCCAAACGGATTCGCTTCCTGCCAGGCTTTGAACTGTCCGACGGACTGTGGGACTCGCTGCTGATCCCGATCAATCTGGCCTTCTTCTCGACGAATAGCGAACATTCGACCGCCACGGCGCTGTATCCCAGTCCGGCCGGAGCCGTCGAGTCGCAACTTCCGCTGACGGCCTGGGATGAAATTGTCGCCGACAACCCCGTGCTGGAAACGCTGGAGACGGACGTCGAAGCGCTGCTCGTCAATCGCCTCGCGCGCGCCCGCGGAGGAGAAGGCGAGGCCGAGCACTACCTCGTGCCCATCGATCAGTGCTTCAAATTGGTCGGGCTGATTCGAACCCACTGGCGCGGCTTGTCGGGCGGGACGGAAGTCTGGGACGAGATCGACGGTTTCTTTCGTCACCTGCGCCAGTGCGCCGAACCGGCAAAGGCGGCTCTCCGATGAACTCGCCGCCTTTGGACTTCGTCGTCGAAGGAGTTGAGCCGCTCACCCACGCCGCGGCGCCGACGCTGGCGTTCAGACTGCGAGTCGCCTGTGCGAACGCGTCGCAGGAAATCCAGAACGTCATCTTGCAGTGCCAAATTCAGATCGAGTGTACGCGGCGTCGCTATTCGTCCGGAGAGCAAGAGCGGTTGGTCGATCTCTTCGGCGCGCCGTCGCGCTGGGGCGACACCTTGCGCGGCATGCTGTGGACCCATGCAAGCGCGATCGTGCCGCCGTTTACCGGCGCTGCGGAAGTGCAGCTCAACGTGCCCTGCACGTTCGACTTCAACGTCGCGGCCACCAAGTATTTTCACGGTTTAGAAGAAGGCGAAGTCCCGCTCATTTTGCTGTTCAGCGGTACGGTCTTTTATCGCGACGCCGAAGACACTCTACAGACGGGCCGAATCTCTTGGGAGAAAGAAGCCCGCTATCGGCTGCCCGTCGAAGCGTGGAAGCAGATGATGGACCATTATTATCCGAACTCTGCATGGATTTGTCTCCGCCGCGACGTCTTCGACCAACTCTGCCAGTACAAGATGCAGCATGCCGTTCCTACTTGGGAGCAAGCGTTCGAACAGCTTTTGGACCGCGCTTCGGAACCTGCGCTATGAACGACGCCGCCGTCAAACGCATCGCCGACGCAGTGCTGTACGAGGGGTACATCCTGTATCCGTACCGCGCCTCGGCTATCAAGAACCGGCATCGATTCACGTTCGGCACGCTCTATCCGCGCTGCTTTAGCGACGCCACCGGCGGCGGCGAGCCGTGGAGCTTGTTGTGCGAATGCCTCGTTCGCGGCAAGCAGCCCAGGGTGGAATGCCAAATCCACTTTTTGCAACTCATCGATCGGCAGATTTTCAGGTTGGCGTCGCCGCTGGCGGGATTGCCCTGCGAAAGCGACTTAACCGCGGAACGCGTTGATGTGCTGCAAGTCGGCAATCAATCGCATCACGCCTGGCAGGAGGCGTGCGAGCGAGAAATAGCCGCCGGCGAGCGCAATTTGCGAGATGTCGTCGACCACGGTTTGCAAACCAAGTTCGACTTTCCGGCCAGCAGTGAACGGGAGGCGATTCGAGACGCCGACGGGCGGGTCGTCGGGGTGATGGTTCGCCAGCAGCGATCGGTCGACGGGATCATTGAAGTCGCCGCGGAGGCGATTGAGCCCGACGTTTTCAAACTGAGCCTGGGGGTCTGTAACGGGACGGGCTTTGAAGGCGCCACGGCTCAGCGCCGCGACGAGGCGCTGCTGCACTCCTTCGCTTCCACCCACGCCATCCTCAAGGTCCGCGACGGAGAATTCGTCTCGCTGCTGGATCCCCCGGAGGAGCTTCGGGTGGCCGCCGCGGGTTGTCGCAATGTGGGCGTATGGCCCGTGCTGGCTGGCGACGAAAATCGCCGCGATACGATGCTGGCTTCTCCGATCATCTTGTACGACTATCCGCAAATCGCACCCGAAAGCGCCGGCGATTTTTGCGACGGCACCGAGATCGACGAAATGCTCGCCCTCCGCGTGCTGACGCTCTCCGACGATGAGAAAGACGAAATGCGCTCGCTCGACGACCGGTCGCGCGCGATTCTCGAACGCACCGAATCGCTGCCTCAAGAACACTTCCTCAAGCTCCACGGCGCCGTTCGCGGACTGAAACAAATAGGGGCGTCGCCGTGAACGAAAGCGACTGGAATATGCTGGAAGAGCGGCCGCGGCTGGAATGCATCCGCCTGCTCGGCGTCGAGCTGCGCGCCGGCGACCGGGTGCGGCTGTGGCCGCAGAACCGCGCCGACATCATCGACATGGCTCTCGCCGGCAAGGTCGCCACCATCGAAGCCATCGAGCAAGATTACGAGGGGGGCGTCCAGCTTGCCGTGGTGCTCGAAGACGACCCCGGACGAGACCTCGGCCTTCTCCGGCAGCCGGGTCATCGCTTTTTCTTCATGCCCGGCGAAGTCGAACCCATGAACTTGCCGGATAATCGACCCAGCGATTCGTGAACCCCATGTCGAAGCCCAAGCACATCCTGATTGCCGGGATTGGCAACATTTTCCAGGGCGACGACGCCTTCGGCAGCGAAGTGGCTCGCAACTTGCTGGCACTTCCTTGGCCCGAGGGGGTGAACGTCGTCGATTTCGGCATCCGCAGCCTCGATCTGACGTACGCACTGCTCGACGGACCCGAGGTGGTGATCCTGATCGACGCAGCGCCCCGCGGAGGCGAACCCGGCGATCTGTATCTGATGGAACTAGATCTGAATGACCTGGGGGACGCCGAGTCAGGCGACAACCTGGTCGACGCCCATACGATGGACCCGGTTAAAGTGCTGCGGCTGGCAAAGTCGATGGGCGCCCGGCCAAGCCGGCTGCTCTTGGTGGGCTGCGAACCGGGCGACCTGGGTGGCGAGGATGGCCGCATGGGAATGAGCGGACCTGTGCAAGTGGCGGTACTACATGCTGGCGAAGCCGTTCAATCGCTCGTCGATCAGTTGGTGGAAGATGATACGGCGTCATTGACTCTGTCCGTCTCGACGGCGGCGCCGTCACGCTAAAGCGAACCCATTCCTGAGGAGTCTTACCATGGCAGAACATGAAAACTCGAAGGACCAAGGCCTGCTGTTGCTTTCCGGCGGCGTCGCTCTGATGGTGATGGGCGCCGGACTGATTATCGCGAACCCTGGCGTGCGGCGGTTGATGATGAACCTCATCGGCGCCTCGACGTCTGGCGACGGAGAGAACGATCTGACGTCGACGGCCGCCGGCCTGCTCCCCGACATCGAGCGTTACCTGAAAATCAGGTCGATGTGATGGCCGCTTATCGCTTAGTCGCGCGCGACAGTCGCTTCACGGTGAAAGCGTTCGCCGAGGGGTTTTTGTCGTCGCTCGGTCACAACCCCACGCTGGCCATTCGCGATTTCGAGGGCCGCTTGGAGTTCGATCCCGCGTCGCCCGAGAAAGCTACGCTCGAAGTGACGGTTCAGGCGAGCTCGTTGGAAGTCATGGACGACGTCAGCAAGAAAGACCGCCAGGAAATCGAGAGCCGCACGCGCGACGAGGTGCTGGAGGCGGGCAAGCATCCGGAAATCGTCTATCAAGCCGCGGCGGAAAAGGCCGAATCGGTCGTGGAGAACCAATATCGGCTGTCGCTGAGCGGCACGCTCTCGCTGCACGGGGTGACGAAAACAAACAAGCTGGACGTCCAGGTTCGCCAAGGCGAGAGCGACGTTCGCCTGCGAGGCGAGTTCCGCTTAAGAACGTCGGAATACGGCATCAAGCGCGTTTCAGCGCTAGCCGGCGCTCTTAAGGTGAAGGACGAACTGCAGTTCTCGTTTGAAATCGACGGCCAAAAGGAATAGTCTGCCGACACGCGCTAAGCAGACGCGAGTCAGAATGCCAAATAACCAAATGCTCCCTCATGGACTCGAACCATGAACCTACTGATTAAGAGTCAGTTGCTCTGCCAATTGAGCTAAGGGAGCGAAGTGCGGACACGCCATTGTACCGAATCGCACCGCGTGTTCTAGGCCCGGATTTTGAGACGGCTTTTCTCGACTCGTTTGCCTTTCGTTGAGAATCTTCGCCTGTTCGGCGGGCGCCTTCCCCGTCGCGTTGCGCGGTGCCCCGTCGCTCGCTTTCGCGTCCTGACTGCTGCGTCACGCGCTGCGCACGGTTTAACGACTTACGACGTGTCTGCGCGTCGTCTGTACCGGTCTTAAGCACGATGTTTTCTTCGGCGTCGTTCGTCGTTGGGGAGATGCTAACCATCGCCCCCATGCGGTCCGCCGCATCGGCCGTGCCGGCGGCGCCATTGCTTGGCGTCCTGGTAATCGCAATCGCACCTAGCGAGCCGGCTGGCAGACGGGGCACCAGCACGTCGTGCGGCCGGCCTCGCCTTGGCGTCGCAATTGGATGACGGCGCCGCATTCAGGGCAGGGCTGGCCCGATTTGCCGTAAATCCAGAGTGGGCCGGTTCCGCCGCCCAAACGGGTGGTGCGGTTCGGGCCGCCGCAGTTCCGGAGCATTAAATGGCGGGCCTTGGTCAGCATCTGAATTAAGTCGTCGTCGCCGAACTCGGCCACCGGGGCAAACGGGTCGAATCGCATCAGGAACAGCACTTCGGATTTGTAGATGTTGCCGATACCGCAAACGAGCGTTTGGTTCATCACCGCCTCGCCTATCGGTAGGGCGTCGTGCTGGCGGAACCGGGCGACCGCCGTCGCCATGTCGAATTCCTTGGCGAGCAAATCCGGGCCGAGTCGCTGGATGTGCCCATGGTGGCGAAATTGGTCCGCGGTGAGCAGCTCGAGCTGCTTGGGGGAAAAGCAAATCACTTCGAGGTTGTTGATCGACAACCAGAGCGCCGCGTGGTGCGCCGGTTTGAGCCACGGCTGGCCGTGGCGGTAGATGTGCCAGGAGCCGGTCATGCCCATGTGGGAATGGAGGATGCGGGAGGGTCGAGAGTCTAGGGTCGAGTGTCGAGAGCCAGAACGGTCTTTTCCGGCCCTCGACCCTCGACCCTCGACCCTCGACCCCTCCAAATGCATCAGCAGATGCTTGCCGCGAGCCTCGATGGCCGTGACGGTGGCGCCGGTAATGTGTTCACCTTCGAATTGGCGATCGCGAATCTGCGCATCCTCAATCCGGCCGCCTTCCATCGCGAGACGTAGCGTGGCGGCGGTGCGGAAGATGGTGTCGCCCTCAGGCATGACGGGCGAAGGCCTCGGTCGAGTCGGGACCGCGGTGGAGGTAGCCGCGGGTGGTGGGAGTGAACCCGTGGCGGGCGAAAACGCCAGCAAGAGACGAAGCCGACGGAGGTTGAGCGTTGATCTGGGAGATGAGCACGGGGGCGCCCCGCTTGGCGATCTTCGCTAGGGATCGCACGAGTTTTTCGTGCCAGGTCGGTTCGTCGGTGGGGTCTTCCGGTGAGAAAGTGATCAGGTGATGGCCCGCACGGCCAAGGTAGCCGATCAGCTCGCCTTCGAGCAGGAACACGCGAGCGCCGGCGCCGCGTTGGAGTTGGATGTTCTCGACCGGCGAAGGCGGCCACTTGAGGATGCTGCCGTAAGCGTTTGCCAGATCGGAGGCGGCCAGCGCGATCACGTTGTCCTCGTGCGGTTCGACGATGCGCGGCGCACGGCGGAGCGTTTCATCGGCGCCAGGGGAGGCGAATTGAGCGCCCCCCATCCCCGCGACGAAGTAGCCGCGGCGAAGGCGGCCCGCTTCTTCCATCGCCCGTAGGATGGGGTAGAGCGCGGCGAATCCGCCGTCGACCAACTCGCGGCTGATCGCCGGGCGGACGAGCACTCCATAACGGCGAACGAGTTGCTCGGTAATGGCCGTTTGTCGAACGGTGAGCGAGCGCGCGGCTTCGTCGCCGTAGTTGATCAGCGACCAGCGGCCTTCGGCGCCGGCTTGCCGAGATGTGCGGCGTGAGCGGAAACTCCGGCGCTCGCGCGCACCTCGGCGGCGGTCTGTTCGCGCAGTCGCCGACGTGCGCCGCCGCGCTCGCAAAGGCGCGAGCGTATCGTTGGTGAGGTGACCGGACCAGACGAGCTGCCAGAGGGCGTCGAAGAGATCGTTGCGGAAGCCGCCCAGCTCGGCGGCGATGTCGTCGAAGAAGGAGGCGCCGCGGGTTTGGAGGTGGTCGAGGATTTGGGCGGCGATGGGGTCCGCTAAGCCGCAAGCGGCGGGGAACGGGGCTAAAAGCAGGACGTTGTCAGCGAGGTAGAGGGCGATGCGGCCGTCCGTGGCGCCGTTGCTCTCGATGCCGCGCCAAACGACTTCCCCGGCGGCGGTGAGTTCGTCGAGATCGCTCGGTTGGAAGTCGGTAAGGCGAGCCGGGAGGATGAGGTCTTCGAGATCGGAGGCGAGAAGCGGGGCGCCTTGCAGTTGCTCGATCACGTCGAGCAGCCCATCGAGGCCGCGGCGGGGGCGTTCGACGCCTTGCCACACGGGGAGGAAGCGCGCCAAGGCTTTCGGCGCAACCGGTTCAATTTGCTTGCGCAACAGGGCGAGGGATTTGGATTTAATGCGGCGCAAGACATTGACGTCGCACCACTCGCGGCCTGTGCCGCCGGGGAGGAATTCGCCGTTCACGACGCGATTGCGCGCGAGCAGCCTTTCGAGCGACGGCAGGATCGCGGCTTCGCCGAGGCTGAGTCTTGCGGCGGCGTCGGCCGCGCGGAAGGGGCCGTGGGTGCGGGCGTAGCGGGAGACGAGATCGCCGAGGGCGTCGTCGCCGGTTTCGAGGAAGGCTTCGGGAAGGCCGGGCGGCAATGCTACGCCTAGTGCGTCTCGTAGGCGGGCCGCATCTTCCGCGGCGGTGAACCGCCGCTCGCCTGCGATGCGGATTTTAATGATGCGACGCGTGGCGACGAGTTCTTCGAGCCAGCGCAATAAACTGCCGTTCGTCGACGCTTCGGCGGGGCAGCGAAGGGCGAGTTCTTCCTCGGTGAGGTCACCGAGGTGGAGGAGCAGGTCGTGAATGCCGTCGGGACCGGTGGTGCTACGGTGGTCGAGGCGTTGCAGTTCCAGCGTGAGGGCGTCGATCGCGTCGGCGTCGAGCAATTCGCGGTAATCCGCGGCGCCCAAGAGCTCGCGAAGCTGAGCGTGGTCCAGCGCGAGCGCGGCGGCGCGGCGTTCGGCCAGCGGCGCGTCGCCCTGGTAGAGGAAGTTGGCCGTGTAGTTGAACATCAGCGACGAGGCGAACGGCGACGGGGTGCTCGACTCGACCGTGTGGACGCGAATGTTCTGCTTCTCAATGTCGGCGAGCAACCCTTTGAGGCCTGGCACGTCGAACACGTCGCGCAAGCATTCGCGATACGTTTCGAGCATGATCGGGAACCGCTCGTACCGCGCCGCGACGGCCAGCAGGTCAGCGGCCTTACGGCGCTGCATCCACAACGGCGTGCGGCGATTGGGCTGCCGGCGCGGCAAGAGCAGGGCGCGGGCGGCGTTCTCGCGGAAGCGAGCGGCAAACATGGCGGTGGAGCCAAGCTCGCGGACCACTTGGTCCTCGACTTCTGCCGAAGCGGGAAAGAGGAATTCGGTCGACGGCGCCTTCTCGCTTTCGGGAAGGCGGAACACCATGCCGTCGTCGGACCACATGAAGTCGACTTCAAGGCCCGTTTCGGCGCGAAGACGACCCGCGACGGCGATCGCCCACGGGGCATGAACGCGGGAACCGAACGGGGAAAGGATCACGGTGCGCCAATCGCCGAGCTCGTCGAGGAACGATTCGACGACGAGGCACTGGTCGCTGGGCAGATCGGCGGTCGCTTCGCTTTGGTCCTCGACGTACTTCAGTAGGTTCTTGGTGGCCTGGTCGTCGAGCTTGCAATCGTTTTGCAAGAGCGCGGCGGCTTCATTGCGCGGCGTGCGAACGAGTTGGCGGGAAAGCTCGCCGATGGCGCGGCCGAAATCGAGCGGCCGGCCGGGGCCGTCGCCGCGCCAGAAGGGCATTTTTCCCGGCTCGCCCGGGGCAGGGGCGACGAGCACGCGATCGCGGGTGATTTCGAGGACGCGCCACGACGATGCGCCCAATAGGAACACGTCGCCGGCGTGGGTTTCAAACACCATCTCTTCGTCGAGTTCGCCTACTCGTAGGCCCCCGCCCGCTGAAGCGGACTCGCCGGTGGCTAGGTACACGCCGTAGAGACCGCGGTCGGGGATGGTGCCGCCGTTGAGGACGGCGAGTCGCTGGGAGTTTTTGCGCGGGGTGAGCGTGCCGTTTAGGCGGTCCCAAGTGATGCGTGGCCGTAGCTCGGCGAATTCGTCGGACGGATACTTGCCCGAAAGCATATCGAGCACGCCCTCGAACGAGCTGCGGGGCAGGTCGTGAAACGGCGCGGCGCCGCGGACGGTGGCGTACACCTCTTCGACGGTCATTGGGTCCATCGCCACCATGGCGACGACTTGCTGGGCGAGCACGTCGAGCGGGTTGCGCGGGTAGCGGGTCGACTCGACTTCGCCGCGGAGCATCCGCTGCGTGGCCGCGCTGCACGCGAGCAGGTCGCCGCGGTATTTGGGGAAAATTACGCCGGTCGACGCGGCGCCGATGTGGTGGCCGGCGCGGCCGATCCGCTGCATGCCGGAGGCGACCGACGGCGGGGCTTCAATCTGAATCACCAAATCGACCGCGCCCATGTCGACGCCCAGCTCCATCGACGACGTGGCGATGATCGCGGGGAGCTGACCGCGCTTGAGGCGGTCTTCGATTTCAACCCGCTTGGCCCGGGCGATCGACCCGTGATGAGCCTGGGCGATTTCTTCCCCCGCGAGCTCGTTGATCGCCTGGGCGAGGCGCTCGGCCAGCCGGCGGCTGTTGACGAAAACCATCGTCGAGCGGTGGGCGCGAATCAGCTCGACGAGCCGCGGATGGATCGAGGTCCAGATCGAAGCGTAGGTGGGGCCGCCTGCGGCAGGTCCGGTTTGGATTTCTTGAGGCACGCTCAGGTTGGCCATGTCCTCGACGGGCGTTTCGATCGTGAGGTCGAGCCGCTTCGGTTCGCTGGCGTCGATGATGGCGACGGGGCGCGCGGCGGGGGCGTGGTCGATGTTGGCGTCGGCTTCGGCGCCGCCGAGGAGGCGGGCGATTTCGTCCAAGGGGCGCTGGGTGGCGCTGAGGCCGATACGCTGAAGGGGAGGGATGGGGTCGGGGACGCTAAGCCGCGAGCGGCGGAGGCGCTCCAGGCGTTCGAGCGAAAGGAACAGATGCGTACCGCGCTTGGTGGCGGCGACGGCGTGGATTTCGTCGATGATCACCGTTTCGACGTCGCGTAAGATTTCTCGCGACTTCGACGTGAGCAACAGGTAGAGCGACTCGGGCGTAGTGATGAGAATGTCGGGCGGGCGCCTAACGATGTCGCGGCGATCGGCGGGGGACGTATCGCCGGAGCGGACGGCAACGCGGGGCAGGGCGAACGGCGTGCCGTCGCGCTGCGCGACGGTTTGAATTCCCACGAGCGGGGCGCGTAGGTTGCGGTCGATGTCGACGGCGAGGGCTTTTAATGGCGAGATGTACAGAACGCGGACGGAAGAAGGTCGAGAGTCGAGAGTCGAGGGTCTAGAACCGGAAATACCCCTTCTGGCCCTCGACTCTCGACCTTCGTCCCTCGACCCAACCGCAAACATCAACCGATCAATCGCCGCAAGAAACGCAGCAAGCGTTTTTCCCGACCCGGTAGGCGCCAACAGCAACGCGCTCGTTCCCGATGCCAACACCGGCCACGCCTCGCGCTGAATCCGAGTCGGCGATTCCAGCGCCTCGGCGAACCAGGTGCGCGTACACGGATGCAGGGCTTCCGTGCCGGGGAGAATTTCATCCGGGGCGATTGACGCGGGCATTGCGGGCTTCCCAAGCGGCGTGACCGAACGGTCATTCTACGCATTGGGGCGGCCAAAATCAGCGGGTATTGCGTACGGATGCACCGATGCCGATTAGCAATTCGAGCGACGGGATGTCGAGTGGCACGCCATGAGGTGCTCCGAAGCGTGTGGAGCGGGGCAAGGCACTCCGCCACGCACATTGGAGTACCTCTGAGCATGCCATCCGGATGCCCGTGAGCTAGATCGCAGTTAGCGAGTTCATCGCGCGTGCCGCCAGACTAAAAATCAATCGCGAAGCGAGTGCCAATGATCGCGTATGTGCCGAAGGTTTGTCCGGCGACGGGGGCGTGGTCGTCGATTTCGCCGTAGATGGCGTTGAGCTGCCACTTGGCCCAGGGGTTCCAGTACCAATTCAGGCCGAGCGTGTGGCTGCGGCCGACGCCGCCCAGTACGTCGTCGTCGCTGAGGTCGCCGTGGGAGTACCGATACGCAACCTGCCAGGCGCCCCAGCCGGTGCGCTGCCCGTCGAGGCACGTCGTGAACGGCGCCACATAAGTGAACGGCTCGAGGCGGCCGAGCTGACCGGTCTTACGGTCCCACGGAACGTGTTCGCCGGTCAGAACGTAAGCGGCGTAAACGTATCCGCCGTCGAAGTGCAAGCCGGTCGCAGCGGAACGGTCGACCCACAGCGACTGGTATTCGCCGACGACTTGCAGCGGGCCGAAGTTCCACACGTTTTCCAGGGCGATCAGCCCGTAGTCGTCGGCTTGGTCGATAATGCCGGTGTCGAGCCAGCGGGACGTGGTGCGGGCCTCGGGGCGGGTGCGGAAGCGGGCTTCGTTTGCGGCGCGGCCGGGCAGGCCGCTGTCGTCGGTGTCGGCGATCGTTCCGGCGATGGCCCAATGGCCGTAGTCGCGGCCCTCGCAGTTGTAGAAGAAGGTGTTGGCGAGGCGGGCGGCGAGTTCCGGCTGGTAATGGTCGCTGATGTAGGCGCCTTCGTCTTGAATGTTGCGCTGATTGAAGATCCCGTACCGCCAGTTCCACGCAAGGTCTTCGGTAACTCCAAACGATTGGACGCCGAGGCGGCGATTGTCTTGGTTGAAGGCCTCGACGACGAACGGGCGTTCGAGGAAAATGTTGTAGCGGCTGCTGTTGATATGATCGAGGCCGTACGGGCGCTTCTGATTGCCGACGAGCACGGTTTGCAGTACGGGCAAATCTTCGACGCCGAGGTAGACGTCGCGGAATTCGGGATCGTTGCCCCCCGATAGTTCCAGGTCGATGCGGTACAGCATGTTTTCCCAGAGATCGCCCTGCACGCCGAAGCGGATGCGGCGGAGCAGCACGCGGTCTTGCGGCGAGATATTCGGGTCGCCCGTCTCGAAGGCGTTCGCTCCGGGGGAGTCGCCGGGGAAGGTCCAGAGGTCGACGTGGAGGCGGCCGAAGAGCTGGGCGGTAGCGCCGCCGTGGCCGGAAGTTGCGAATAGCTTGGACTGGTCCTTCAACGCGTCGTAGTCGTCCGCAAGCTGCCGGTGATCTTTATCGATGGCGGCGTACCGTTCTTCGAGCGAATTGAGGCGATCTTCGATGCTGGCGGCAGACTCGTCGTCGGGCGCCGCGGGCGCGTCGGCGTCGGCGGCGAGCAGAAAAGCGGGCGCCGGTCGTTCGCCGACCGCGGGGAGCGGCGCGAGAACCAGTGCGGCAGGCGCGTCGTGCCTGGCATCGGCGGCGCACGGATGCAGCGCCAGCGCGATGGTTGCGGCGACGGAGTACCGGAGATGAGAATTGCGGGCGAGGCGTGAGACTGTCACGGCGTCGAGATTGACTTTGAGTGCGAGGAACGGGGCGCGAGACCAGCGGCGCCGAGCGCGAGGCGGGTGTCGCCTGGCAGTAGAAATCGGACGGGGCGTAACCCGTAAAATAGGAATAACCGTGCTAGCAGGCGCCATCGCTACAACCGTTACAGTCGCCGCCGTCGAGCGGAGTTGGCCGGATGGGGTCGACGCGACGGCGCTGATGGCGTTCGCGGGCGTGGCGTTCGGACTGCCGCTGGTCGGCTATTGGTTGATGGTGATCGACGTCCGGGCCTATCTGCGTTCGCTGCGCCGGGCGCTGGTGGTGGTGGCCCGCGCGGCGACGGCGACCCCATATTGGGCGGCGCGGCGCGATCGCCCAATATGCTTGCAAGCGCTGGAGCTAAACATGCCATGCACCGAGGAGCAGGTGCTCGCCGCCTATCGCGAGCGGGTGAAGGCGCTGCATCCCGATCGCGGCGGCGATTTGCAGCAGTTTCTACGGCTGCAAAAGCACTTCGAACAGGCGATGCACTTGGCGCGAAGCCATGCCAAGCCGGCGTAACTGTTGGCCTTGCCGCCGGAATCGTCGCGTGGGTACTATCCGCGCCGTGAAACACCCTCTTCTTCCCGCCTGCTAGCTGGCGAATTTTGCGGAAGGAACCTCGTTGATGCGGACCACGTTGGGCGAGTTGGCGCGACTGATCGGCGGCGAACTGCGCGGCGATGCCGCGACTGAAGTGACCGGGGCGGCGACGACCGAAATCGCCGGGCCCGGACAGGTGACGCTCGCCGATCATCCACAGCGCGCTCGCGACTTGGCGGCATGCATGGCGTCGGCGGTGATCGCCGCGCCGGAGGTCGACTGCGGCGGGAAGCCGTCGATCGTGGTGGCCGACGTACACGGCGCCTTCGCCACGGCGGTGCGGCACTTCCGGCCGCTAAGAATTGCAGCGCGGATTGGCACGAGCCCGCAAGCAATGGTCAGCCCGACGGCCGTTTTAGGCGCGAACGTCGACGTTCATCCCGGCGCGACGATCGGCAATGGGGTGACCATCGGGGCGCACACCACCATTCACTGCGGCGTGCGCGTGATGCACGACTGCGTCATCGGCGCTGGGGTCACGCTGTTTCCTAACGTCGTCCTCTACGAAAACACTCGCGTCGGCGATCGCGTCATCATTCATGCAGGGGCGGTGATCGGGGCGTATGGTTTTGGGTATCGGCAGGTGGACGGCAATCACCAGCTTTCGGCGCAACTCGGGAACGTAGAGATTGCAGCGAACGTGGAGATCGGCGCCGGGACCACGATCGATCGCGGCACTTACGGGCCGACCGTGATTGGCGAGGGGACGAAGATCGACAATTTGGTAATGGTCGCCCACAACTGTCGGCTAGGAAGACACAACCTGATTTGCTCGCAGGTCGGCATCGCGGGCAGCACCACGACCGGCGACTACGTGGTGATGGCCGGGCAGGTGGGAGTACGCGACCATGTGCATATCGGCGACCGGGCCGTGTTAGGGTCGAAATCTGGCATCTCCAACGACGTGCGGCAGGGCGAGGAAATGCTCGGCGCGCCGGCGATCCCGATTCGGCAGGCCAAAGTTCAGATGGCCGCCGTAGCGAAGCTGCCGGAAATGCGGCGGCAGTTCCGGATTATGCAGCGGCAGTTTGAAGAGCTCCGCACGGAACTGTATGCGGGCAAGCCGGCGCAGAATACCGACAAGGCTGCATAACTCGACTCGACTCTCTCCCTTCGCCGTAATCCATGTCCACCAATTCCTCGCCCAACGACGCCGAACCGATCGGACTGCTGGCCGGATGGGGGCGCTACCCGATCGTCGTGGCTGAGGCGTTGCAACGGCACGGGCATCGAGTGATTGGGCTGGGGGTGCGGGATCACGCCGATCCGCTGTTGGCGAACTTGTGCGACGAGTTTCAGTGGATTGGCGTGGGAACCCTGGGGGCCGCGATTCGCCGGTTTCGCCGGTCGGGCGTAAAGCGAGCCGTGATGGCGGGCAAGATCCACAAGGTCATGTTCTATCGCCCGGGGTGGTGGCTGCGGCATCGGCCTGATTGGACCGCGATGCGGACTTTTTACAGTCACTTCGTCAGCGGCGCCCGCGATCGCACGGACGACTCGCTGCTCGGCGCCCTGGTACGAGCGTATGCGGCCAGTGGAATTCAGTTTGAACCGGCGACGAACTTTGCTCCGGAGCTTCTCGTGCAATCCGGACGCGTGGCGGGTCGGACTCTCTCGGCGAAGCAACTGCGGGACATAGAGTTCGGTTGGGGAGTGGCCAAGCAAATGGGCGCCCTCGACATTGGCCAAACCGTGTGCGTGAAGGACCAGGCGGTCCTCGCCGTGGAGGCCATCGAGGGGACCGACGAGTGCGTTCGCCGCGCCGGCGTGCTGTGCCGCCAGGGCGGGTTTAGCGTGGTAAAGGTGGCGAAACCGCAGCAGGACATGCGGTTCGACGTGCCGACCGTGGGGCTCAATACGCTGGAGTCGATCGCCGCCGCGGGCGGGCGAGTGCTGGCGATCGAAGCCGACCGAACGATCTTGCTCGACGCCAGGCTGTTCCACGATGCGGCCTTACGGCTTAAAATCTCGGTAGTGGCGCTTCGAAAAGAAGCGATTGCACTACGCGCCGCGTAGGTTAGTCCTGGAGATGGGGCGGCGCTGCATTTTTCTATAAGCAGCGAAGGCATAACCCCATGGCGCGATTCTATTGCAAGCTCATCGTCGTTGCGTCGCTCGTTGCGGCGGCGCCTCTTCGCGATGGCTACGGTCAAGACGCGGCTTCGCAGGTCGGGCTAGCCGTACCGAATGACGCGATTCAGTCTGGCGATGAAATAGGATATGAGCCGGGGCGGATGTACTTGGGACGGCAGATTGCGCCGCCGATGCACTTTAGCGGCGCGGGCTGGCTGACTCGCGCGACCCGAGTGCAAGAAGAGAATCCGGCGAAGTTGCTTAAGTCGCTAGATCTCAAACCTGGGCAGGTGGTGTGCGACTTTGGCTGCGGCAACGGCTATCACACGCTGCAACTGGCGAAGCGCGTGGGCCCGCAGGGGCAGGTCTTCGCGATCGACATCCAGCAGGAAATGCTCGATCTCCTGGCGGATCGCGCCGCTCCCCGGGGCCTGGAGAATATCAAGCCGGTGTTGGCCACGGCCGAAGATCCCGGAATGCCGCCGGGGATGTTTGACTTGGTCCTCATGGTGGACGTGTACCACGAGCTCTCGCACCCGCCCGAAGTGCTGGCGACGGTCCGAAAGAGCTTAAAGCCGGAGGGCCGATTGGTGCTCGTAGAATTTCGGGAGGAAGACCCGGCAGTACCGATACTTCCCCTGCACAAGATGAGCCAAGCGCAGGTGTTGAAAGAGCTTCCGGCCAACGGATTTAAGCTAGTCCACCAATACGACCGCCTTCCGTGGCAACATGTGCTGGGGTTCGCGAGAGATGATTCGTCGCTGCCGGCGATCGAGCTAAAATCGTGGGCGCCACGCGATTAACGGCAGCCTAAACAGGGTTCCCGTCCCGTCCTCCTGGCCCAGTGCTGGGTACGCGGCACAAAGGTTGCACTTCCACGATGCCGCAGCGACTAACGCGCATGAAAAAAGTAGAATTAAGTCGCAAGTTGTTACGCATAAAGACGTTAGGTCAACTTATGCCTTTTGACGCCCGTCTTACAATCGCACCATTGCGATACATTTGTCGAAATTTCGCAACCTTCCCAGTGCAAACAATTGAGAAAATCGACAAGGTCGTTTAGAGTGAGTGATGGACAGCTAGAGCGACGTAGAGGCAAAGCGATGGCCGCATGATGATCGCGGTTTGAGCGGAGCTTCTGCTCGTGTTGGCTTTTTACTCATTTACCTGATAGGGCACGCTAGTGATCTGAAACACTGCTTACAGCGCGGCGAGCGAGGGAGTCGCTAGCATGCGCTAAAAAAGCAGGCAAAAACAACGGCAAGCTTCTATGCAAGTTTGCCGCGGAGCAGAAAAAGATGGCATCTGTGGCTTTGCATTCGTTGAGTTCGTTAGAAAGTCTTCCGCCCGAAGATCCCGCCAGCCTCATAATTGGCCGCGATGCTGCGGTCACGCGCGTCGCCCACCACGCTCAGCGCGCCGCTCAGGTGGAGTGTACGGTCCTCGTCACGGGCGAAACTGGTACAGGCAAAGAAGTCTGGGCTCGCTTGCTGCGCCGGCTTGGCCCGCGTTGCGGTCAGGCGTTCATCCCGGTGAACTGCGCGGCGTTGACGCCCACGCTTGCCGAAAGTCAGTTATTCGGCCACGAACGTGGCGCGTTCACGGGCGCTGCTGGCGCCAGCCTCGGCGTGTTTCGCGCGGCGCACAAGGGCATCGTCTTCCTCGATGAAGTGGGCGATATGCCGTTGGAACTGCAGCCCAAGCTACTGCGTGTGCTGCAGGAAGGCGAAGTCACGCCGGTCGGCTCGCCGCATCCGGTGAAAATCGATGTGCAGGTGATCGCCGCCACGAATCGGCGGCTCGATGAGGAAGTAGCAGAGGGTCGGTTCCGCGAGGACTTGTATTATCGGCTAAATCTCGTCGAGTTGCGCATGCCGCCGCTACGCGATCGGGTGGCGGATATCCCCCTGTTTATCGACTATTTCTCGCAAAAGTACGCCAAACGATACGATCAGCCCGTTTGGCGACCGAGCCAGGAGGCCCTTCGGGATTTCTGCGAGTATCGGTGGCCAGGCAACATCCGCCAGCTCAGCTTCGTACTGGAGCAAAGCTACGTTTTGCAGTGCGAGCCTTCAGTTCCGGGCCAGGTTGTCGAAGCCTCAGACCGCGACCTGCCATACACCGATCTTTGCCGCCTGCGGCGCGCGGCCGTGGAGCAAGCCCTGCGAACGGCTCGCGGGCACAAAGGCCGGGCGGCGAAGCTGCTGGGGATTCATCCCAATACGATGACCCGCCTGATCGCCCAGTTGCGCGAGCGCGACGGGGGCGAGGAGCTCAACTGAAGAGGCGACGCTGTTCGACCTTTTCAGCTACTGCACCGACAGACGCGCACTTCCCACGCGCGGAACGTCGGTGCGCGGCTTGGCCCCTTCGCGTAAAGGCGGATGCTAGCACCCGCCTTCCGTTTTCTTTGCGTCAACGCGCGACGCTGAATTTACGATCGCATTTTCCGAAATAGTGCGTATCGTCACTCACATGTTTGGTGAAAGATCACCAAAGCAGTGATTCGTAATGCAGACGCCGCGTACGCCGGGACGCATTGACGGTTTCGCACTTCGGCCTTCACCAACTTGGTGAAAGTCGACTCTTTGCTCTTCTTTGGGAGCCGCTGCGCGAACTTCATTCTCTGCAGGGAGTTGCGCAATTCTCGCCCGCCCTGAGCGCAGTTGGCACGCTGATCGCATAAGAGCGGTCGGCCGGAAGTGCGTGCCCATTTCGTTTGGGCGTGCGGTTTCTACTAGTCGAGTCGCAACGCGAACATGACCGCGATTGTCGGTCGAGCGCAACGCGACGGAAGGAAAGGCAAAAGCAAATGAGCCACATTCAACTCTACGAGCAAGGCGACATGGATTACAGCACCGACAGCACACGTCGCGGGACGGAAATGAAACTGTCGAAGCACAATAAGCCGGCCTACGGCCGCAAGCGCGGCAAGTCGCCGCAATCGGTCAACGGCATTCATCGTCGCCGCAATCGCAAGATGGCTTGGTAACGACGTCGAGGCGGTCGCTGCGAGAGTCCTGCGCACATTTAGCGGTGCGAGACCCGGGGCGTGTACCTCCGCGTTGGAGTCGGTGCGTTGCGGAGTTTTTCTCTGCGGCGCTCCGCGGCCAGCTTGGATTCGCATCGATGACGCCGCGTTTCAGTGGAAGCGCGGCGAATACGGTGAATAGCGTAGGCGTTTCGACGGGCGACGCTCAGCGCGTCGCCTGAGAGTGAGACCTGAAGGCTTGATGAGTTGGGTGAGCGCTGCGCGCAGCAAGCATGGCGCGTGCGGGGGATTTCGTTTGTGCGTGAATTTTACATTTTGTACGCGACTTATCGTACGCGCTTCGGACCAGCGTAGGGCCGGGGCGTCGATAGGGTTGGGATACGTCGGTAAGGCAGGCACTGCACGCGATCGGCCAATGAAGGTCGCTCAAAGGGCATGCCCGGAGTAACGCCGTAGCATGGCAACTGTGAACAGGACCAGGACACCGAGCGCCGCGCTCGCCGTTCGAGGCGAGTCGGCTGTAGTCGGGGCTCGCGCCGCGCCGCCGCACTTGCTGCGCTGCTTAGTGGTTTCCCCATCTGCCGAGCGGCGGCGGTTGATCCGGGCGGCGGCCGAGGCGCAGGCCTGGGACGCGATTATTTGCCGTGACGCGGGAGAGTTTTTACGAGCTGCCTTCAAGCGATGCGTCCCGTTGGTGCTGGTCGATTTGCCCGGCGAGAGGTCGGGCGAGTACTGGGAACTTCGCGAAGTCACGGATCGTGTCAAGCAAATCACACAGTCGCTGGTGTTGGTGGCTGGGTCGGGAGCGGAGGCCGGCGAAGAACTTTGGGCTCGAAGTTTGGGCGCCTGGGCTTATCTCAGCGACACGCATGGCCAGCGAGGATTTGAGTTTGTGCTAACCGAGGCGCGGGAGGCGATTGCCCGCAACGCGGCCTTATTGGCGACTAATCCGAAGGTCCTTCATTACGACGACGATTGATCGAATCGAATTCGCAAGTAATAGCCCTACGACAAGGTGAATCATGACAAAAAAACTGGCAGAAAACGCTGAGGAAGTTGATTCGGAAGTTCCGATCGGCGGCGTGCGACCCGTGCGTTTGCGTCGCGTGCGGAAACCGAAGCCGACGTCGCGGTCGCGAAAGACGCGCCGCAAGCCAGCCAATGCGCCTGGCGGAATTCACCTCCGCGCCAACAAGAGGCTGTCGTGGTGATCCCATCAGTTGCTTTTGACGCCAAGAGAAGTTTTTACTGGGTTTGAGCGCGTGTAGGTAACGCAACGAATCGCTCTCAAGATCCATTTTTCATAGTTCCACTGTAGATGTTTCCGCTCAGTCGTCTCAGCAGCAGGCTGCCCTGAAAATGCCATCGTTGTCTTAGTTATGCAGCTGCCGACGACGTTCACTCTCGCAAAGGAAGACCGACAAATGCTTCGACGTGACACCCGAGCTGCAAAGACGCTAGTCGTCTTTGCAATGCTGATTTCGCTCACAGCAATGACCCAACTTAGTCAGGCCGCCATTATCCCCGCTGGGCAACCTGTGTCTCTGGCCCAGCTAATTGGCGGCGACACTATCGTCGTCGGCGATAAGATTTTTAGCGGCTTCAGCTACGGCCCCACGGGGCAAATGCCAGCCGCCAGCGCAGTGACGGTCGTGGGCACGCTTTTTGGCAGCTCGGTGGGCCTACAATTTAGCGGCGCCTTCCGCGACCTGCCCGGCGGCGCCCCTTCGGACGCTGGTTTGGGCTTCAACGTGCAGGTGACGGACCCTCTGCGGTTTATTACGAAAGTCAGTCTCGCCGGCACGTTGACGACGATCGGGAACGACGCGGAGGTCCACGTCGACGAAGGCTTTTCAGGCTTGCCGCCAGGGGCGCCAGGATTTCCCGACATGTATATTCAACGTCAGATTATTGGCGGCGTGCTCAGTCCGTTCAATCAGAATGAGGATTCGGTCACCTTTCAACAGACGCACGGCGTGCTCGGCTTTCAATCCTTTCGCGTGCTGAAGAATATCTTTGCCGACGCCGGCGAAGGAACCTTCAACGCGGCTCGAATCACGACCTTCACGCAGACGTTCGATCAGGGGGTTCCTGAGCCCGCAACACTCGTGCTGGCGGGGATGTCGGCCCTGGCCGTGGTTGCGGTCGGCCGGCGACGCGATTGACATTCTCGACCGCGATTTTGCTAGGCGTCACCCGCAAGCGTATGCGAGAACGCTTGTCGGGCGCCTGATATCCGAGCGAAGAACGTGGCGGGGACGTTGAGTCGTCCTCGCCGCGTTTCTCGTTGCGCTAAGCCGCGAGCGGCGAGTGAATCCGAGCGCCGCGACTAGCGACCTAGAAGGCGCGAGACGGCGGCGCCGACGTCGGGCTCTCGCATGAGCGATTCGCCGACGAGGATGGCGTCGACGCCTGCCGACTCCAGACGCATGACGTCGTCGTGGGTTTTCACGCCGCTTTCGCTGACCATAATGCAGTGGTCCGGCACGCGCGGCCGCAGTCGCAGGGTATGGTCCAAGTCGACCTCGAATGTGCGAAGGTCGCGATTATTGACGCCGATGAGCGTGGCGCCGGCTTCGAGCACTCGATCGAGATTCTGTCGATAATATAGCTCCACCAGCGGCGTCATACCGAGCGCAATGGTTTCGTTGTGAAGCTTGCGGAGATTGCAATCGTCGAGGCACTCGGCGATGAGCAGCACCGCGTCGGCGCCGGCTGCACGGGCTTCGAGGAGTTGGTAGCCGTCGAGAATAAAATCCTTGCGAAGCACCGGCAGCGACGCTGCGCCCCGCACGGCTTCGAGGTATGCGAGCCGTCCCTGGAAGAAGGGTTCGTCGGTAAGGACGCTCAAGCAACTGGCGCCGTGCTCTTCGTATATCTGGGCGATTCTAACAGGATCGAAGTCGCTGCGAATGACGCCCGCTGAAGGGCTCGCCTTTTTCACTTCGGCGATCAGTCGAATGGGTCCAGGGGCGGCGAGAGCGGCGAAGAAATCCCGCGGCGGCGGCGCGTCGGCCAGCTTCTTCCGGAGATCCGCCTCGGGCGTTCGCTCGCGGCGCTCGGCGATTTCGCGGCGCTTCGCGGCGACGATCTTATCGAGCACAGGTTCGGTCATGGAGGCATTCTAGCGGGGAAATGGCGGGGGTTCGAGCCGATCCGCCGAGGGTGACCGAGTACGACGATTTTCCGGTATGATGTAAACTAGAGAATTGGAGAGATGTTACGGTTGGCCTACAGCCAACGACCTGTGGAGGACCCAACGACAGCACTTAGGGCGTTGCCCTAGGCTACGGCGGGTATGGCAGTCAGCCATCAAGACGAATATTCTTGGACGCCGGAGAACCGCAAAGTCCCGCGCGCACGGTCAGTGCTGAGGTACTCCGAAGAATCTGGCCGGACACGTCGGAGTACCTCAGAGGGAGCAGCTTCCGGACTTTGCAGTTCTCCTGTTTTTGGACGAAGGCCTGCGTTCGACGTAGCCTAAGGCAACGCCCTAGGAAAACCATCCGCCGCGACCACCGTTTGGCCGAAGGCCCTAATCATCGACTGCAAGTATTCATGAATTGCCGCCTCGACATACGTCGTCGTTCGATGCTGATTGCGTTTTCGCTCGGCCTGGCTTCATCGACGGCGGCGTTCGCGCTCGAACACGTATCGGTCGTGCGCGAACCGGGCGCCAAGCCCAAGAAGCTCTCCGGCCAGGCGGTGGTCGAGGCCCGCGACGGCGGGATGCTGCTCATGACGGCTGACGGCGGGCTTCATACGCTGCCGGCCGAGATGATTCGCAGCCGCAAGACCGATTCGGAGCCGCTCGTCGCGTTGACGCGCGAGCAGCTTTCCGAGCATGTGCTCGCCGAGCTGCCGCCTGGTTTTCGCGTTCACGATTCGAAGAATTACATCGTCTGCTACAACACGACGCGCACCTACGCCGAGTGGTCGAGCTCGCTATTAGAGCGATTGCAGCGGGCGTTTATTTCCTACTGGAAGAAGCAGGGGTGCGACGTGAAGGCGCCCGAGCAGCCGCTGGTGGTGCTGGTGTTCGCCGATCAGGCGTCGTACGCCCGATACTCGCGACGCGAACTTGGCGGCGCGGTGGGAAACGTGATTGGCTACTACAGTCCGCAGACGAATCGGACCGTGATGTACGACCTGACGGGGATGCAGGCGGTCCGCCGCGAGGGAAGCAGCCGCGGTTCGTCGCACGACATTACCGCCTTGCTCTCCGAGCCGGAAGCGGAGCCGCTGGTGGCGACGATCGTTCACGAGGCAACGCACCAGATATCGTTCAACTGCGGGCTGCAGACGCGGTTGGCGCCCAATCCGCTATGGCTCAGCGAGGGACTGGCGACTTTTTTTGAAACGCCAGATCTCGGGAGTTCACGGAGTTGGAGCGGCATCGGTAACGTGAATTACAGCCGCTTCGAACGCTACGTCCAAAACGACGACGCGGGCCGCGTCGCTCCGCTGGCACGAATGATCGGCGACGACCAGGTGTTCCGCGATCCCGAGACCGCGGTCGATTCCTACGCGCAGGCGTGGGCGTGGAATTATTTTCTCATCAAGTGGAAGCCGAAGGAGTACGCGGCGTACTTGAAAATGCTAGCCGCGAAGCCGCTGCTGACGGAAGATGCGCCGCGAAAGCGCGTCGCGGAGTTTCGCAAGCATTTTGGGGACGACCTCGAGAAGCTGGAGGCGGAGTTCTATCGACGAATGGGGCGGGTGAAGTGACGGAGGAAAAGCCGAGACCGCGGGCAGGTCGGGTTTGAATGCGACGCCCTGCTTGCAGTCGTGGCGGCGCCCGCTAGTGCTTCGTCACAGCTTGATTGCGGGATAAACGGACTTCAGCCTGCAACGGGCGTCGTCGATCGTCACGTTTGGTTTTCGACTCGCGAGCGGTGGCCTCGCGCCAGCCTGCCAGCGGTTCGGTGAACGTGAAAATATTGGCCGTTCCCGCCCGCTCGTACTCGTAGTCGACGCGCCTGCGACGGTCCGCAGTCGCCTCGATCGGCGGGCGAGTCTCGTTGACCAACTGCACGGGTTGTTCGTCCATACACACTACCGGGCAGGCCGGATCGTAGGGTTTTTCATAGATTCCGAGCCCTTCCTCCATGCCGGCCGCGAACTCGGCGTTGGCCTGGGGAGGAATCACCCAGTATTGAATCTTGCGGTTGGTCATGCCGTTTTTTCAGCGTTCGCCGAACGGTTTCGTGGCGGAGCCGCTCCAGTAGCGACCAGAGCTTACGGAATTACTTGAGGCCCCGGACATCCTCCTCTCGGATCGGTTCACGCTCGACGTATAATTGCCGTGCCATCAACCCAAGACGAGCGATCAGAACGTGGGGCGCAAGTCAACCTGGGTAAGCGCAAACGTCGTGCCGAACAGGCTTGGAATGTCCCTCTCTTTAGCGGCTTTTGTTCGACCGACTGCTGCCGGAACGGTGGGCGGCGCGGAGGCGGACTTCGTCGATGGCGATTTCGCTCAAGGCGGCGGCGTCGAGTTCGATGGTGCGCCGAAGCGACATGACGATGCCAAGCCACGCCAACCCGCCAGCGCTTACCGCAATCAGGGGCCAGCGCTGCTCGGTTTCGCTGGGGAAGAACACCAGGATGAACCCGATGAGCAACATCCCCACCATCGGTACCGCGGCCGCCGCGACGAAGTGGATGCCGTTCAGTTCCAACACGCGACGCAGGTCGCGTCGCCGCGGCCCGGTAATCGCACCTCGCCGAATGATGGCCGGCACAAAGTAATGCGTCGCCATCGCGGTGATCATGAAGTACGGATACGCCGTCACCGCGCATCCGCAGAGCAGCATGGACAGAAAGAAGTGCAAGTAAAACGTCGTCGGCAACCCACCCAATTCTTCCCAACCGACGGCGATCGGAAACGCCAGCCCCGAAGGCACCCACAGCGCGAGCAGCAAGACCGAGATGAATTTTCCAAACGTGAGGATGCGCCCGCTCCCTTCGAGCGCTTCGACGGGTTTGCTGCTGTTAATCAAGCGGCGACAGTGCATCGCCCCCTGCGTTCCAATGACGATGCCGATCGGGAAGGCCAGGCCGTTGACCCACATTTGCACGCGATCGAACTGAGCGAACAGGTGCGGCAATTCGTCCTTGATCCGCAGTTGGTTATAGTAGAAGTTGAAGACTGCCGTCATGAGGTTGGGGATCAGGGCGGCCAATACGATCGTCAGAATCGGCCACGCGGCGGCGAATCGTCCGAATCGACTGCGCGGCGGCTTGAGCAGGCTCCAGCATCGCGGATTGAGGCAAAGTCGCAGGGCCCGCGAAAGCTCGTCCGCGGACTGGTATCGGTTCGACTTCTCCGGCTGAAGCGCCTTCAGCAGCACTTCACGCAGCGAGCCCAGGCACTCGATCGGCAACTGCTCGCTCAGTTGGTCGACATCGAACTGCCGCCGCGTTTCGATCATGCGCTGCAACCGTACCAGCGAACCGCTCCCGTCGGCCGGCAATTGTTCGTCGCGGAATGGCCGGCGGCCGGCGAGCAGTTCCCACAGCATCACGCCCACGGCGTAGACGTCGCTCGTCTCGCGCACGTTCCGCGGCGAACCGCCCAGCAGCGGGTGGCACGCTTCGAGTTGTTCGGGAGACATGTACGCCAACGAACCGCCGAAGGTGTCCGCGGGATTCTCGTCGGCTCGGCCGCCGTTGTAGCTCACGTTGAAGTCGGCGAGCTTGGGCCGCGCTTCGGCGGATAGCAGCACGTTGGCCGGCTTGATGTCGCGGTGCAACACGCCACGCGAGTGGGCGTACGCCAGCCCGTCGGCCAACTCCCCGCCGAGTCGGCACACCACCTCCGGCCAGCTCGCATCTTCAATCCAGTCGCGCGAGGAGGAACTTTCCGGTATCGGCGTGCCCACGGCTGTCAGGCGGTCGTCGATCGCGCTGAGCAAGAGAAGCCCGCTCGCCTGGCCGTCGTAGGAGTTTCTGGTTCTGCTGATGACGTCCTGCAACGTCCCGCCGGAAACGACCTCCATATACAGCAGCTTGGCCGGCGGCTCGACCGAATGCCGTTGATCGTACACGCGAACGATGTGCGGATGATCGAGCTGCGCGAGCGTTTGCGGTTCGCTGCCCGAGTGGGCCGAAATCTTGAGGGCAACCAGCCGCTCCATCGAGATTTGCCGTGCGAGGAACACGCGGGCGAACGCCCCGCTCCCCAGCGGCGTGAGCAACTGAAAATCGTCGAGCTGATCGCCCGGTTTGAGACTGGCAAACGGCGCCAACGATGCGCGCGGCTTCGGCGGCGCCTTCTGGTCGATCACCGTGTCGCCGTAGTAGGTCGCCGTGGGCGAGCCCGAGAGCGCCATGCCGCCCAGGAGCCGCAAGAGCGCGTCCGCTTGAACCGGAAACCGCTGCTGCACCTCTTCCTGATACACCGGCAGACCGGCTGCCATGCGGGCTTGCAGTTCCTCGTAGATCAGGTCGACCGGCAGCTTGGGGATTGGCGCCAGCAGCGGAAATTGCTGGAGGTACCACTCGATGTGCTGCGGCTGGCGGTTCTGCTCCCAACGACGTTCGATGTCGAGTTTCGCCAATTCCACAGCCAACTGCCGAGCTGCGGTATCATCGAGGTTGGAGAGAAACCCATCCAGCCGCGGCGGCTCGGCATCGGCGGCCAGCGCCTCGTCCCACGCCGCGGCAAAGGCGTCGATTCGAGCTGCGAATACATCCCACGGCGGCTCCTCGCCCTGGGAACCGCTGCGTACTGAGCTAGAATGGGGGTCGTCCGCGTGCATGATTTAATCGTAACCAGGAGAACTGCAGCGTCCGGAAGCGGTACCCCTGAGGTACTCCGAAGGGTCCGGCTAGATTCTTCGGAGTACCTCAGCAGTGACCAGCTTGCGGAACTTTGCAGTTATCCTGCAATCGTACCTAGCCCGCTTCACTCCAGGTAGTTTACCGCCATGTCCACCGCCGACGCCTCTCATGATACGCCAATCGTCGCCCGGCTTCGATCCGGGGACGAGTCGGCGCTGGCGGAATTTATTGAAGCCAATCGGCCGGCGCTGTTGGCGTTCCTGCATAGCCGGATCGGTTCGCACCTAGCGAAGAAGACCGAGGCCGAGGACATTTTGCAGGACGCCTGCTTGGAGGCTTGCCGCTCGCTGGATAAGGCGCCGCTGGAAACGTGGGATCCGCTGCACTGGCTGTTTCAGATTTGCGAACGGAAGATCATCGACGCCCATCGGCGGCATTTTGCCAGCCAGAAGCGGGACGCCTCCCGCGAGGCGTCGATCCCCGACGGCAGCGAGGCCGCCGGCGGCTTAGCGAACCTCCTGGCCGCCAGCATGACGACCGCCAGCGAAGCCTTCTCCCGCGACCAACGGCAACTCCGCGTGCTGGCTGCGCTCGACACGCTCCCCGAGGACCAACGCGAAGCCCTACGGCTACGCTACCTGGTAGGGCTGCCGTCGAAGGAGATTGCCGCCAAGCTCGGCAAGACCGACGGCGCCATTCGCGTGATGCTATCGCGGTCGCTAGGGAAGTTGCAGGAGATGCTGGCGGAAGAATGAAAACGAGGGGGGGAAGGCGGAAGGACGAAGGGGGAAGGTAATTCATTCGCATTCCGCCTTCCCCCTTTTTTCCGCACCCCCTCCCCTCCTCCGCGGCACTACTACTTTCATGACCGCCGCTGTGAGCGATCCGCCTTGCGTTGTGTTCGACCTGGCGAGTTTGGTGCGAGAGCACCAAGCCGACGTTTGGCGATATCTACGCTACCTGGGCGCCACGGCGGAAGACGCCGACGACCTGACGCAGGAAATGTTCCTCGCGGTCGCACGGGCGCCTTTCGAGGTGCGAAGCCGCGCCGAAACGGCGGCCTACCTGCGGACGGCGGCGAGAAACCAATTGCTGATGCTCCGGCGAAGGCAAGGCCGGCAAATTTGCACGGTGGAGATGACCGCGGCCGAGGACGTGTGGGCCGAGACGATGACGACAGGCGATTCGAATGAGTTTGTCGACGCCCTCAGCCGGTGCTACGAGTCGCTTGTCGGTCGAGGCCGCGAAGCGGTCGATGGCTTTTACCGTGATGGCGAAAGCCGCGAACAACTGGCGGCGAAGTTTGAAATGTCCGCCGACGGCGTGAAAACACTGCTGCGTCGTACCCGAGCGAGCCTCAAGGAGTGCATCGAGCGGCGACTGCAAAGCAAACAACAACCCAAGTAGTCAAGTAGTCAAGTAGCCGCGGGCTAACAGCCCGCCGGTGAAGCACGTTTGGCGACGTCAATCGCGGC
>JBGSYU010000162.1:0-8629 GCA_041750715.1 Lacipirellula sp. | reverse complement strand
GGTCGCCGAAAGTTGCATCGTGCCGGCGCCGCTCTTGACGAGCCGGCCGGCGCCGGTGACGGCGGCGCGCACATTCAGGACGACTCCGGCCGAGCCGTTGTTGACGGTGAGCGTGCGGTTGCCGGCGGAAAGGGAGACGCTGCCGGCCTGGGCGAGCGTGCCGGTCGAACGAATGACGGAAGTTACGGCAGCGCCAGCGGCGGTCGGAACGAACGTGGCGTCGCCGCCGATGACGAGCTTACCCGAGTTCGATGCGTGGGAGGCAAGCTGGATTTCGGAAAACGTGAGCGTACCGCCGTTGACGTTGAACTGCCCGCCGCCGCCATTCACCTGCGTCGTGCGAGCGGCATAGGCGGCCGTATTGGCAATGGTGACGCTGCCGGCGAATTCCGCCGGAATGTCGTCGCGCCCGCCGCTGCCGGGGACGTACGCGACCGTCAGCGAGCCGCCGGTGATATTGAGCGGCTGCTGGGTGGTGAGCTTGCGGACCGCGTGGGCCCCGGTGCTCAGCGTAACCGTTCCGCCGCCGGCGTTTCGCAGTTGGACCCAGTCGAGATTGTTGGGCAACCGGCTCACCGGGCCAAACGCCACGTTGCCCGGATTGGCGTCGCGCAGCGGGTTGTTGGAGTTCCAGTTGGCGACGGTCGACCACTCGCCGCTGCCGCCGCCCGTCCACAGTGCGGGGACGAGAAAGTCCTTGACGAATTCGATGTTGCCGTTGGCGGCCGTTTGATCGGCAGAGCCGTTGGCGCCGCCGGAAATTGGGAACGTGCCGTTTTGCCAGAACGCCCAGGGATTGATCGCCGGGTCGCGGCTGTTCGTGCGGGTGTTAAAGTTGGCGTCCCAGACGCCGTAGGGATTGGGGTAATTCACTGCCGCCCCCGGATCGCCATTGACGATGTCGCCCGACGGCCGCGCGACCCATTGATGGGTCTTCAGACCCGTATGCGGCCCTGCCCCCGTGTCGACGTTGAACCACGCGACCGACGCGGCGACCTCGTCGTTGTTGTACGAGCTGTTGGTGTAGACGATCGGGTAGAAACCTTTGGCGTTGAAGATGGTGTCGATGAATTCATTCGACCAGGCCGTTAGCGCGGCATTGCTCAGGCCGCTGCCTGCTTCGAGGTCGAACACCGGGAGCAGATAGCCCGGCCGCATGAAGTTTCCGGCGTACTGCGGAGCGTGGCCGGCGGGCTGCTCGAAGCCCGTCTCCATGTAGTGGTTCGCTTCGTCGGCGCCGGTGTTGCCGGCAGTGTCCGCGCGGTTGAAGTGATAAGACCCCATCAGCAAGCCGGCGGCGGTCCCGCGGGTGATGTTATTGACGAATCGATGGTCGTCGAAGCGATTGAAAGCATCGCCGCTGTTGGTCCCCGGCGGCACGATCGGGCCGAAGGTGGCGCCGCGGCTTGCGCGAACGAAGCCGAACTGCTTCCCCTGGACGTTCTTAATGTTGTTCCAGGTGGTTTGGCTGATGTCTCCTTGCCAGCTGGACAGGTCGAGGCCCTGGAGATTCTGGGCCATGCCCGTGGACGACAAAGTGGCCGTCGCCGCAACGCCGATTAGCGTAACCAGCGCGAAGCGTTTACGCTGCAGTGTCCTTGCGGGAGGGTGCTGGCCAAACTTAGCGGTTGAGGCCGTCGTCCCGTTACGAATAGAGAATCGTCGCATCAACGTAAGTGCCTCCTCGAGCTGAATCGTTCCGGATGACTAGAAGACGCTCACTCAAAGCGTCACTTCGAGTATAGGCACGGGCTCGGTTGCGGACAACGAGAGTGCGCGCCGTAAACCCGTTGCAGACAGGGACTTTCGCAAAAACGCGAATTGCGTGCGCGTCGCGTAGCTGAGTCGCCAGTCTCGGAGAGACTGGCCCACATGGACGAGTCTCTCCGAGACTCGAAGACCTACAACTCAGCGATCCATTTTCAAACGAGCTACGCTGAGACCCACTGCGGCAAGCAGTCCAGTGAGCAACACTGCGGATGGCTCGGGAATGGCCGTTGCCGCGGCGGCGACCGACGGCGGAATGGTCGTGGCGCCCAGATTTCGCTGCCACACTAAAAAGTCGGCGCCATCCACGTCGCCGTCTGCGTCGCCGTCGCCATTGAGGTACGACGCGCCGGTCGCGGTTCCAACGCCCGCGCTCCAGGCGGTGAGATCATCGCCGTCGACGGTGCCGTCGCCGTTGAAATCGCCGGGCCCCGTCAGCCGCCCGTCGGGGTTGTGCGAGACGGTGTCGAGAAACAGCACCGCGCTGCCGGCGCCGGAAAAGAAGATTGAGTCGATCGTGATCGTGCCGGCGGTGGCGTCGATTTGGCCGTTGGAACCGGCGTTGGGGAACGGAACCCAATCGTCGGCGTCCGCGAAGTCCCATTGGTAGAGATGCCACTGACTGTCGGCGATCACCGCCAGCGGCCTTCCCTTTTCGATAGCCGTGGCGCCAGCGGGAACCGGGTCGTCGATGCCGATTTGCACCGTTACGCCCGCGGCTTCGGTTTTTAACCAGAACCCGACGCTGCCGGTCGCCACCAGCGCCACATTCCCCGCGGGCTTGGCGTTCAGCCCGGCGCCGATGCCCGAGTTGTGCCGCAGGTTCCAGGCCCCGCCGACGCTCGCTGCCGCCAGGTTCAACTCCTGCGAAGCCTCGCCGCCCTGCGCTTCGGAAGTCACTCGTTCGATGGTCGTGCTGGCCGACAAACCGTTGGTTTGCGGCGACAGGCCATAGGCCCAGCCGAAGTGCCCCTCGTTGACTTCAAAATCGTCGATCGCATTTCCCGGCCCGCCCAGCGGCGGAATCACGGGCGGAATCGCAACTCCCAGCAGGCCCGCGCCAGTGAGAAAAGGACTGGTGAACTGCGCCCCCGAACCAGGGGCGCCCCAGGTGCCCGCAGACTGCGAGACGCCGTCGAAGAATAGCGCATCGATGTAATTCGGACCGCCCGTAAAGTTCAAGTCGAGCGTCGAACTTGGGGCCAGAAAGACCTGCGCCGACTGGGTGAAATAGCGAGTCTCGAGTCGCAACACGCCCGATTGGACGGTCGTGTCGCCTGCGTACGATTGCAAGCCGTTCAGCGCGAGGGTTCCGGGGCCCGTTTTCGTCAGGGCGCCGTTGGTGATTGGAACGCTGACCGACAGATCGACCGCGGCGGCGCCATCGGAGACGTTGAAGCTGCGGTTGCCGCCGCCGAGATCGACCAGGCCCGAATTGCCGGCGCCGGAGCCGTTGGCAATTGCTGCGGTGGCGTCTGCCAGGGGGCTGAAATTCACATCGCCGTTCACGGCGAGCTTCGCGGGCGATGAACTGTGCGGCATTAAGTTAATCGTGTTGAACGCCAGCGAACCGCCGCCGAGCGCGAACGTCTGCGTCGCGTCCACTTGAAGCGTATGCACGCTCAAGCTGGCCCCTCCGCCCAACGACACGGCGGCGGAAAACTGCGCGGAAATCGGCGTGGAATCCGACGACGGCGTGTAATTGACGGTGAGCGATCCGCCGGCGAGGTCGAGCGCTTCGCGGGCGTAGAGCTTGCGAATGTTGTGAGCGCCGGCGGAAATAGTGATCGTCGGGTTGGCGACGCCACGGTCGAGGATGACCGTATCGTTTTGGCCGTCGATGTTTCTAGGCGTATCATCGACGCCCGGCAGCCGCGGCTCGGGCCGAGCCGGTGCAGACCCCGTCGTCCACGCCCCGCCGACGCGCGCCACCTGCCCTGGGCCTTGCTGCGGCTCGACGGGCGTTTCACCGCTATTCCAATTGGAAAGCGTCGTCCACTCGCCGCTGCTGTCGCTCGTCCAGAGCGCCGGGACGAGGTGATCCTTGAGATACTCCGTTCCGCCCTGGGCGACGTCGAAGTCGAGATTGCTGCCGCCGTTGTTAAAGCTTTGCAATCGGCCCGTGCTGGCGTACTGCCAGAAGTGCCACGGGTGAGTTACGCCGTAGTTATCCCAGGCGCCGTAGATGTGCGAGACCGTGTCTTTGGGATGAGCGTTCTGAACGTCGATAGAATTCGGATCGTCCTGGTTAGGCCAGCGGGCGGTCCACAGCGCCGGATAGGCGGCGACAAGCTCGGCTTTCGTCGCTAAGTCGGCCTCGTTTTCAATGTCCAGGTTGTAGTTGCCGCCGGTGTAGACTGCGGGGCGAATGCCTTTCACCTCGTAAATGCGGTCCGAAAAGTCGATGGCGAATTGCGCCAGCTCCTGGCCGTTACGCTGACTGATGCCGGCCTCCAAGTCGAACACGGGGAGCAGGTATCCCGGTCGCATCCAGGCCCCCGACATCTCGATGAAATGGTTGGCCTCGTCCGTGCCGTTGTTGGGGATGCCGTTGGAGTTGAGCGTCCCGGCGACGATGTCCATGCGGCCGAAATGGTACGACCCCGCGAACATGCCGGCGTTGGTGGCGCGGGTAATGTTCTGGATGAAATAGGGATCGTCGTAGCGCTGGGACAGGGTGTTCTGGCCCGGCGGATTGTCGTTGCCCGCATTGCTCTGGTTGTAATAGCCGGTCGTGCCGCCGCGTGAGGAACGAAGGAAAACGAACTGGCGATTCTCGACGTTGCGAATGTTATTCCAGGTCGTTTGCGAGATGTTGCCTTGCCATGCCGAGATGTCGAGCCCTAAGGCGCGTTGCTGCGCTTGGGCTGGCGCAGCTGCGCCCCACGCGGCCAGTGCGAAGGCGACTTCGGCGACTCGTGAATGTCGGTTCATGATGTAACGGACTCGCAACCTGCGTGAGCAGAGGAAAGAAGAGTGGCTAAAGCGCTGCGACCAACTATTGATGACTGCGCTTCCAAAGAGCCGCATGTAGCCCCGGCCTTTGGCCGGGGGTCGGTTTCCACCAGTACCGGGGTTGTCCCGAATGGTGTGCGACCCCCGGGCAAAGCCCGGGGCTACAAGCGGTGGGCGGCAGGTCATTAGCTGCGCAGCGATCAATACGAGCAACGCTCAAGACCTTGCTACTATCAGGGTGCGCTAGAATCGCTTTCCGCGATAGATCGCGTTCGCAAAAACGCGAACCATGTGCGCACGGGGCTTGTGGCAAGCGGGGGCGATCAATCTATGATGAACGCACGAAGACGCTGGGCAGTGGGCAGTAGGAGGCAATCAGGTGGCACGCAGACTTGGTAAGTTGTTTGCGATCGTTGGCGCGATCGCCGTCGTGATAGGTTGGCGGTCGCAGGCGAACGCCGCCGACATTCCCTCGCCGCCGCGCGAATTCCGGGCCGCCTGGATCGCTACCGTCGCGAACATCGACTGGCCCTCGCGCAAGGGGCTGCCCACGGAGCAGCAACAGAATGAGCTCGTCGCGCTGTTCGACAAAGCCGTCGAACTGAACCTCAACGCGGTGATCCTGCACATTCGGCCCTCCGCCGACGCGCTCTATCCGTCGAAACTGGAACCGTGGTCGGAATACATTACAGGCACGCAGGGTCAGGCGCCGGAGCCGTTTTACGATCCCCTCAAATTCGCGGTTGAAGAGGCACATGCGCGGGGTCTGCAACTGCATGCGTGGTTCAATCCGTATCGTGTTGGCAATTCGGACAGAGATAGCGAGGCGGCACCTAATCACGCCAGCGTGGCCACTCCCGAGATCGTTCGCACCTACGGCAAGTTCCTCTGGTTCGATCCAGGCGAACCCGCAGCGGTCGATCAATTCGTCGCCGTGCTGACTGACGTGGTGCGGCGATACGACGTCGATGGAGTGCATATCGACGACTACTTTTACCCTTATCAAATCAACGATGAGAAAGGCAAGCTGGTTCCGTTCCCCGACGACGAAAGCTACGCCCGGGCGCAACAGGCAGGCGAAACGCTGAATCGCGACGACTGGCGGCGGAAGAACGTCGACGAGTTGGTGAGACGGATGTATGAGTCGGTGAAGGAGGTGAAGCCGCATGTGCTTGTCGGGATCAGCCCCTTTGGCATCTGGCGGCCTGGCTACCCCGAAGGCATCCAAGGCCTCGACCAATACGCCACGCTCTATTCCGACGCCCGCAAATGGCTCCGCGAGGGCTGGGTCGATTACTTCACGCCGCAGCTCTACTGGCAAATCGAGGGCCCGCAAAGCTATCCGAAACTGCTCGCTTGGTGGCAAGACGAGAACGTGAAGGGCCGCCATGTATGGCCCGGCAACGGCGCCCACAACGTGCGTCGTAGCACAGACGTGGCGCCAACGCGCACCGCGTGGCCGGCCGAGGAACTGATCCGCCAGATCGAGCTCACCCGTGAAATCGTGCCTGAAGGGCCGGGCAACGTCCACTTCAGCATGAAGTGCCTCATCGACAATCGCGACGGCCTGACCGACAAGCTCAAGAGCGGCGTCTACGCTGAGCCGGCGCTGATCCCCGAGGTCGACTGGCTTGACGGCAAAGCGCCCGGCAAGCCCAGGATTACGCAGCGGAAAGATAGTCGAGGTCGCGTGCTCACGTTTAAAGCGTCGGGCGGCGAAGCGCCGTGGCTGTGGGTCGTGCGCACGAAGACTGGCGGCAAGTGGAAAGTCGAGATATTACCCGGCCATGAGGTGGGCCTGCGCCTTCCCAAGGACGGCGAGCCGCCAAGCGAGGTCGTCGTGTCGGCGGTCTCCCGACTCGGGCAAGAATCGCCGGTGAATCGGGCGAGACTCTAACAACATAAGTGAGGGTGTCTGGGAATTGGGATTGAAAGCCCCCGGCTCTGCCGGGGGACCGAAGTGCGGGTAGCGAGAGATATATCGCAGTCCCCCGGCAGAGCCGGGGGCTTTTAACGGAACCGATTCCCGGACACCCATATTCAAAATCTAACGTGGAATCGCCTCCAACTCCTGCCGCTGTCTCGCGCAGCCCGTGGGCCTGGGTTCCCAGTCTCTATTTCGCCCAGGCCTTACCCAACGTCATGGTCGTGACCGTCAGCGTGTTCGCGTACACGCGAATGGGGGTCTCGGCCATTGCAATCGGTTACACGGCGTGGCTAAGCCTGCCGTGGATGCTCAAGCCGCTGTGGAGCCCGATCGTCGAGCTTTACGGCAGCGAACGTCGTTGGGTGTGGGCGATGCAGTACGCCGCGGCCGCGGCGCTGACAATCGTGGCGCTAGGCTATCGCAGCGAGCACTTTATGCTATGGACGGCGGTCGGTTACGCCGTGCTGGCCATCGCTTCGGCCACGCACGACATCGCGGCCGACGGCTTCTACATGCGCGCGTTAAGTTCGCACGATCAAACGTGGTTCACCGGATTACGGAACGTTTTTTTTCGCGTCGGCGTAATTTTCGGCGAAGGGCTGCTGCTCTTCGTCGCCGGGCGGCTGATGACCCATAAATTCGCCCCCGGGACCGCCTGGGGACTCACGCACGGCCTTACCGCCGCGGTCTTGTTCGCGTTGGCGACCTACCATTTGATCTTCTTGCCAAACTCTCCGCCAAAGATGCACAGGGCGGGCGCTTCGTTGCGAGGAGCGCTGCGAGATACGCTCGGCATATTTCAGAAGTATTTCGCGACCATTCCGTTAAAGGTCGCACTACCGTTTCTGCTGTTCTATCGCTTCGCGGAAGCCCAACTCGCGAAGTTTGCCGGGAAATTTCTTCTCGATCCCCGCTCGCAGGGCGGACTGGGGCTGCTCGAAGAGCAGATCGGGTGGATTAACGGCGTCTTTGGGATCATCGCGCTGCTAGCCGGCGGAGTGCTGGGCGGCATCGTCGCGGCGCGATTCGGCCTCCGGCGGTGTTTGATCGCCATGGCGCTGATGCTCAACGTGCCGAATTTCGTTTATGTGGCGCTCTCTTACTACCAGCCGGAGAGCTTAAGCCTGATCGGGCTGGGCATCGTCGTGGAAAAGTTCGGCTACGGGTTCGGCTTCACGGGGTACATGTTGTACCTGCTCTACCTGGCGCAGGGCGAGTACCGAACCTCGTTCTACGCCATGGGCACTGGATTTATGACGCTCGGGTTGATTTTCCCGCAAAGCCTCGCAGGATACTTACTGCAAAGCACGGGCTATCAATCATTCTTCCTTTGGGTGATGGCGGCGACCCTTCCAAGCTTTCTCGTAACCTGGCCCGTGTATCGCCACGTCGACCTGCGGTTCGGTCGTCGGGAGGTCGTCGCTTGAGTAACATGGGACAGTCCGGAGAGTCGTCGGAGTCGATGACGCTTTGCGAAAAACTCGCGCAACTTATGTTCGTTCGAATTGGCTCGAACCTCCCGCCCGTGCGAACCGTGGAAGAGGACGAAGCGCGGATCGCCCAACTGCTCGACGCGATTCCGCTCGGCGGCCTGATACTCTTCAACGGCACGCACGCCAGGACGCCGCAAACACTTGCGCGGCTGCAACGACGCTCCCGCTATCCACTGCTCGTCGCCGCCGACCTCGAACGGGGCGCCGGTCAGCAACTCCGCGGCTATCCGCTGTTTCCGCATGCGATGGCGTTCGACGCCCTCGGCCCGGGCGCCGGCGACGCCGTCTACAAATTCGCCGAGCTTACGGGCCAAACCGCCCGCGCCGCCGGCGTCCACATCACGTTCGGCCCCGTCGCCGACGTGAACTCCGACCCGCGCAACCCGATCATCTCCACGCGGGCCTTCGCCACCGAGCCGGGCCGCGTCGCGGAACTCGCCGCCCAGTTCGTCCGCGGCTGCACCGCCGTCGGCCTGCTGTCGACCGC
>JBGSYU010000161.1:0-6413 GCA_041750715.1 Lacipirellula sp. | reverse complement strand
GTCGAGGCCCTTCGCCGCCTGGGCTACGTCGAAGTCGCCGCCGTCGCCGAGCGGGGGCAGGATCTCGCCCAGCGCAAGGCCGACGAGCTGTCGATCCCCAAGGCCTACGGCGACTACCACCAGTTGCTCGCCGACCCCGACATTCAAGTCGTTCACAACTGCACGCCCAATCACCTCCACTTCGAGGTGAACCGCGACATTCTCGCCGCCGGCAAGCATGTCCTCAGCGAAAAGCCGCTGGCCATGAACTCCAAGGAGTCGAAGGAGTTGGTCCGACTCGCCGAGAAGGCGGGCGTCGTCAACGCGATCGACTTCAACTACCGTTACATGCCGCTGGTGCAGCAGGCCCGCGTCATGCACCAGAAGGGCGACGTCGGCCGCGTGCTGGCCGTGCATGGCAGCTACCTGCAGGACTGGCTGTTCAAGGAGACCGACTGGAACTGGCGGCTCGTGCCCGAGCTCTCCGGCGATTCGCGAGCCGTCGCCGACGTCGGCAGCCACTGGTGCGACCTTATCCAGTTCATCACGGGCCTAAAAATTGTGCGTGTGATGGCCGATCTCGTCACGATCCATCCCCAGCGCAAGCGGCCGAAGGTCGAAGTCGAAACCTACGCCGGCAAGGTGCTCAAGCCCGAAGAGATGGAAGACGTAGCGATCAACACCGAAGACTACGCCTCCGTCCTGCTGGAGTTCGAAGATCCTTCTGGCGGACGTGGCGCCCACGGCGTGCTCACGGTGAACCAATGCGCCGCCGGCCGCAAGAACCGGCTGTACTACGAGATCGACGGCGCCAAGTGCGCCCTCTCGTGGGACCAGGAGAAGCCGAACGAGCTGTGGATCGGCCACCGCGACAAGGCGAACGAAGTGTTGATGAAGGACCCTAGCCTGCTCTACCCCGAGGCCCGCGACTACGCCCACTACCCCGGCGGCCACAACGAAGCGTACCCCGACGGCCCGAAGAATTTGTTTCGCAACGTCTACGGCTTTATCGCCGGTACGCGCAAGGGCGGCGACTTCGCCACGTTCGTCGACGGCCACAACGAAATCGCCATCTGCGACGCGGTGCTGAAAAGCGGCCGCGAAAAGCAGTGGGTCGACGTGGAGTATTGATGTTGCGGGTGTTTGTTTCACGCAAAGGCGCAAAGACGCAAAGGAATCGCCAAGAAGAAGCTTAGACTTCCGGCGTATTCTTTGCGGCCGACTTTGCGCCTTTGCGCCTTTGCGTGAAACAGTCAAGGTTAGCAATATGACGAGCTGTGACGCTTAAGGGCAGATGGCCAAGCGCTGTGATCGGCGTCCAGCGCACCGGCCGCTCCGCCGTAGATCGCACCCGCCCTCCTGCGGGCCGCGCCTCATAGCAGTCCAGCGTAATGCGAAACCGCGTGACGCCGTGCTCGATCGTCTTGACTACGCCGCCCGGCTCGATCGCCACGCCGGTCTGCTCGCGGACCTTGGCGATAAGCTCGTCGCGCACAAACGGCGGCCCCTCGCTCGCTAGCTCAAACCGCGGAAAATCCCACATTCCTTCCCAGCGCTCGCCCTTCGGACGTTGTCGCAGTAACACGTGGCCATTGCGCCGAACCACGACCGCCGCCTCGCGCACCGCGGTCGGCTTTGGCTTCGACGCCAATCGTGGTATCTCATTCTGCAGGCCGTTCTGAAAGGCGGCGCAGTGAGCCGTCACCGGGCAAGCGTCGCACCGCGGCTGGGCCGGCTTGCAGACGACGGCGCCAAGTTCCATGAGCGCATAGTTAAATCGACCGGCCCCTCGGCGCGGCAACAACGCCTCCGCGGTTTGCCAAATGAACCGCTGGCCCGTCGTGCTTGCCGGATCGCCTGCAAACGCCCTTAGCCGCGTAAGGACGCGCAGCGTGTTCACCTCGACAATCGGCGCCGGTACGTCGTAGGCAAACGACGCCACGGCCCCGGCCGTGTACCGCCCCACGCCGGGCAATCGCATGAGCGCCGCCACGTCCCGCGGGAACTCGCCGCCATGCTCGGCCACAACCTGCTTCGCCGCCGCATGCAGCCCGCGAGCGCGGCGATAGTAACCCAGCCCCTCCCACATATGGAGAATGCGCTGCTCATCCGCCGTGGCCAGATCGTGTACCGTGGGGAACGCCGCGACGAATCGCTCGAAATACGGCGTCGCCATCGCGACGGTCGTCTGCTGCAGCATCACCTCGCTGAGCCAAATCCGATACGCCGCTTGTCGAAGATCCGCCGTGGCGGGCGGCTTCGCGCCCTCCTGCCGCCGCCACGGCAAATCCCGGGCATGCCTGCCATACCACGCCAAGAGCCGCCGGCGAAACGCGACCTTCTCTTTAGCGTCTACCAGGGTAGTCGTAGTGCAATCCGTTGCCATTGCTGCATCTTACAAGGTTTCTCGCAAAGGCGCGAAGGTGCAAAGAAACGCGCAAAGGAAGGCAAATGCAGTTAAGAAAAATGGGGTCGCCGCTCACAGAGGCAGCGACATTCTCTTCTTTGCGCTGTTCTTTGCGTCTTAGCGCCTTTGCGAGAGATCTTTCTCTCAGCTTTCCTTCAACGCGGCAACGAGCTCAACGATCGCCTTCTTGCCGTCGCCGAACAGCATTAGGCAGTTGTCCGCCGCGAAGAGCGGGTTGGGAATCCCCGCAAAGCCCGGACTCAGGCTGCGCTTTACGACCACCACGTTGCGGGCATTGGCGACGTTGAGAATCGGCATGCCGGCGATGGGACTGGTCGGATCCGTATCTGCCAGCGGGTTCACCACGTCGTTGGCGCCGATGACGATCGCCACGTCGCATTGGGCGAACGTCGGGTTGATATCGTCCATCTCCTTAAGCTGATCGTACGACACGTCGGCCTCGGCCAGCAGCACGTTCATGTGGCCTGGCATGCGGCCCGCCACCGGGTGAATCGCGTATTCCACCGTAACGCCGCGGGCTTCGAGCAGGTCGGCCAATTCGCGAACGACGTGTTGGGCCTGTGCGACTGCGAGCCCGTAGCCCGGCACGATCACGACGCGCTGCACGCCGTCGAGCAGCATGGCCACCTCTTCGGGCGAGGTGCTCTTCACTTTGCCGGCGTACACGTCGTCGTCGCTGGGGCCGCCGGCGCTGGGTTCCATCTTGCCGAACAGCACGTTGGCGAGCGATCGGTTCATCGCCTTGCACATGATCTGCGTGAGGATGATGCCCGAGGCGCCCACCAGCGCGCCGGCAATGATCAGCACGTTGTTGCCGATCACAAAACCGGCGGCGGCCGCGGCCAATCCGGAATAGCTGTTGAGCAGCGCGATGACGACGGGCATGTCGGCGCCGCCAATGGGCAACGTGAGCATCACCCCCAACAGCGAGGCGAGCACCGTAATGACGGCGTACTCCCAACCGGTGCCGTCGGTCATGCTCCACGACAACCAGACGCACGCCGCGAGCAGCGCTGCATTGATGATTTTCTGGCCGGGAACGCTCAACGGACGTTGAAACGCCTTTAATTCCTGCAGTTTCGCGGCGGCGATCAGGGACCCGGTGAAGGTGACGGCCCCGATGAGGCCAGTCAGCCCGGCGGAAAACTGGGCGACCACCGGATCGATGGTTTTCGGAATTTCGTGCAGCACTTCAGCCCCGGCGACGAAGACCGAAGCGATGCCGCCGAACGCGTTGAACAGCGCTACCAATTGCGGCATCTCGGTCATCTGCACTTTCCAGGCGAGCCAAGCGCCGGCTGCAGTACCGACGACCATGCCGACGACGTACACCCATGGCGAAACGTGCGAGATGGCCAGCGTCGCCAGGACGGCGATCAGCATTCCAATCGCGCCGATGAGGTTGCCGCGCACTGCGGTGCGCGGATGGGTCATTCCCTTGATGCCCACGATGAACAGGATCGCGGCGACCAGGTACGCCGCATTGGTCCACATGGTGGGGACGCCGCGAACGAAATCGGCGGGCGCAGCGGAGTCGTTTGCGGCGGCCAGCAGCCAGTGCAGTGAGGCGTCAGTCACGAACATCCCTCTATTTCTTCTTGAACATGGCCAGCATGCGATGGGTGACCAAGAAACCGCCGACCACATTGACGGTTGCAAACGCGACGGCCAGCAATCCGAGTAGGTCGGCCCAAACGCCGCCGCCGGCGAGGATGGCTCCCACCAGCGTAATGCCGCTGATGGCGTTGGACCCGCTCATCAGCGGCGTGTGCAGAATCGGCGGCACCTTGGCAATGATCTCGACGCCGACCACGACGGCCAGCACGAAGATGGTGAGAGCGGTGATTAGAGCCATGTCACTCGAGTCCGGGGTTACGTTCGTAGGGTCGATCAGTCAGGAGAACTCGAACGTCCTGCGCGCAGCGTCATTCTGAGGTACTCCGAAGAATCTGGCCAGACCCTTCGGAGTACCTCAGGGTGACTGCTTCGGAGTACCTCAGAGTGACCGCTCTCGGGCGGTCAAGCGAGATGGCTAATCGGGGCCGGCTCCGGCGGCTTGAGCAGCGGTTCGAGCCCCAGCGTCTCACGAATCCGCGCATTCTGCACCTGCCCATCCTTGGCGGCCAGCGTGTCGCGGATCACTTCGTCTTTCAGGTCGATCGTCAGCTCTCCATTCTTAGTGAGCAATTGCAACAGGGTCACGACGTTCTTGGCGAACATCTGGCTGGCGTGCTGCGGAATCTCGCTAGGAAGATTCGTCGGCCCAAAGATCGTAACGCCGTTCTCGACGACCGTCTCATCGGCCCGCGTCAATTCGCAGTTCCCGCCGCGCTCCGCCGCCAGGTCGACGATCACCGAACCGCGGGGCATGTTGCGAACGGCCTCAGCAGTAATCAGCAGGGGCGAGGGTCGCCCCGGTATGGCGGCGGTTGAAATGACCACGTCGTTGGCGCCGACGATCGTCGCCAGTTGCTCCCGCTGCCGCTGCTGCTGCTCTTCGGTGAGGGCCTTCGCGTAGCCGCCTTTATCCTCGGCGCCAGCGGTGTCGAGATCGAGCGTCACGAATTTCGCGCCGAGACTTTCGATCTGTTCCTTTACCGCCGGCCGAACGTCGTAAGCGCTCACCACGGCGCCCAGTCGCTTGGCGGACGCGATCGCCTGCAACCCCGCGACCCCCGCGCCGATGACCAGCACCTTCGCCGGCGAGAGCGTGCCGGCCGCCGTCATTAGCATCGGAAACATCTTGGGCAAGTGATTCGCCGCCAGCAGCACCGCCTTATAGCCGGCGATCGTCGCCATCGACGACAGCACGTCCATGCTCTGAGCGCGGGTGATCCGCGGGATCAATTCGAGCGCCAGCAGCGTCACCCGGCGATCGGCCAAATCCTTCACCGCCTGAGGTTGACCGAGCGGGTCGGTCATGCCGATCACCACTTGGCCCGGCTTGAACAGTTCCAGGTCCGCCCGGCCGGCTTCGAGGTTGGCGCCAAGGGAGCGAACTTGCAGTACGGCGTCACCGGCTTGGATGGCTGCGGCGCGAGTTGGCGCAATCTCGGCGCCCTTCTCCCGATAGTCGGCGTCGGCGAATCCCGCCTGCTCGCCAGCCGCCGTTTCGACGACCGTTTGCCAACCGAGCTTAGCCAGCGTAGGAACCAGCGCCGGAACCAACGACACGCGGCGCTCGCCCGGGAAGGTCTCGCGGAGAACGGCAACTTTCATATCGGCGGGGGGCGGCCATTGCGGCCGGTCGAGGTGAACGGGGACGGGCGCCGCCGATTGTCCCACAAATCGCCGGCCGCAAATAGGACCGGAACTTTGCAAATCCCGCGGGCTACTCCATCGCAGAGCCTGTTCCGAAGAGCGGAATTGCAGAATCCGCCTGCGATTTCGGTGCGACGAATTCGTCGGGCGCGAACGCGAATCCGGCGACCACCACCGGCCCTGCCGCGCCCCGGTATCCGGCCAGTTGCTCCTGCGGGCGCGGGACAATCGCTCCTGCGACCGCCACTTCATCGCCGATGGAGAATTCGACCTTGTCCATCAGCACGTTCGCCGCAACGGTGTTTTCGCCGAGCGGCACGTCGACGACGCACTCCGTCCACTTGCCGCTGGGGCGAAGATCGCGGACGCGGCCGATCAGGAGCACGCCGTTGTTCTGGCGCCGCTCGTGCTGCAACCACCGGGCGGCGATCGTCGCCAGATCGGTACGCCGGGCCGGGTCGCCGACGGAGCCGCGAAAGATGTTTTTGGCGGCCACCTGCGTGGCGACTAGCTCGTTGCCAAACTCGGCGGGGTCGGTCAGCGTGAACCGCTCCGCCAACGCGGCGACCGCCATGTAGGCCGGGCCCATGGTGGACCACGATTCTTGTCGCGCGAGATCGCCGGCGAGGAACTGGCGATGGGCCGCGTCCGCGGCGTCGAGCAGTTCGTCGAGTTCCCCCGCCGTGTAAACCTTCACGTCGCGCAGATCGCCCACGACGGGCGACGTCGGCCAGCCGGCTGGCGT
>JBGSYU010000160.1:0-6227 GCA_041750715.1 Lacipirellula sp. | reverse complement strand
CGGACGGCGCGGCAGGTTCGGCCGCCCGCATCGTCGCAGCCGCCAACTCGTCGAGGCCGTAGATGCGGAGCTTCTCCGCTAAGCTGAAGAGGGCGAAGCTGAACCAGAATGCGAAATCGCGTCGCGTCATCGAATGGATTTCGTAGACTTCATTCGCAGGGATGCGGTTCGTCGCTCGACGATCGGTTCGCAATCCGAATTTCGTACGATTCAAGTGTACGCTAGCGGCGTCGTCGACGATCGGTGGCGCAAATTTGCCTTGAGTTCTGACGCGCCTAAGAGCCAACTTGCAGGCGCGACCGCTACAACCGACAAAGTAGCGGCGGTCGAATAACGTGGTTGAAGCGGCTAGAGCTGTCCGGCGGCGTGTGGCGAGGCAGCGGGCGTAGACAGCGAAAACGGCGACCCGGCGCTAACCGAGCCGCCGTTGGTTCGCCAAGTGGATGACTCAGCTCCCCGTAGGGAACCCTGTTCGTAACAGTACTCTCATTTAAGAGTGCTGTAAGCGGTTTCCGAAACATGAGTTGCGACGTTCGAGACCGTTTCGGTCGAGAAGATCGCAAGGAACCGCCCACGGAAAGAACGCCGCGCAAATCACCGAATATGGGGCAAGCGCCGTTAACTCGGTAGCCGATTCGCTCGCGTCGAAAAGGAGCCCTTTTCGAGTTAACACCTACGAGAGATGGGCGCTTGCCACGCGTAGCGAGTTTGCCGGCTACTCTCGGTCGCCTCTCTTGCCAGGGGCTCGACAACAACGTCATCGTCGCATGCCCGTAGAGGCGCCAGTGACGAGGGCCGATCAGGTGCAGTGCGAATCGCAGCTTGGCGGGATGCTGAGGACTTACCGGCGGGCGGCATGATCAGAGCTGGCTCATAACCTCACAGTCTTCGGTTCGAATCCGGCTCTCGCCATTTGTTTTCTTGGTAGCGAAACTGAGCTACCGTCGGGTTATACGAAAAGCCATCGCCACCGGGCGGTGGCTTTAGTCGTTTCTAGGCCAAGCGCCGCAACGTGTTGCGGTGCGGCGGGCGGGGTTGGAGTCTCTCTCGGCCGCTGTCGCGCTTGATATAAAAAGAGTCGTCTGGCCTACCCGCGACCGCGTTGCGAGGCCAAAGTCTCGGTTGTCTCTGAGTCTCTCCACGCGCCGGGTTAACGAGTGTTGGGTCCGCCCTGTCGATTCATTTTGCAGGCTGGGAACGGCCGGTAGCAAACACGAGAATCATGACGATTCGCTTTTGCTCCCAATACGTCAACAGACGATAATCAGACGGCGAGGGAAACTTGGAGGGCGGCAACAAAGGTAGGCGATGTTCGCGCTATTACAATCCGAGCCTGCGATTCGCATCGCCTGCTTCGTCGGCGTGTTCGCCGCAATGAGTGCGTGGGAGCAACTGGCTCCGCGGCGACAGCTGGCAATCAAACGGCCTTGGCGTTGGGCAAGTAATCTCGGGCTGGTCTTTTTAAACAGTTTGCTGTTGCGGCTCGTGGCACCGCTGGGGGCCGTTGGAGTAGCACTTGCGGCAGAGCGGCTTGGCTGGGGTCTGTTCAACGCAGTTAAAGTCCCTTTGTGGCTGGCCGTTGTCGTCTCCATAGTACTCTTAGATTTCGCCATCTATCTGCAGCACGTGATGTTTCACGCCGTGCCACTCTTTTGGCGGCTACACATGGTGCATCACGCCGATCTGGATATCGATGTGACAACTGGGGTTCGATTCCACGCCATCGAGATCCTACTGTCGTTTGGAATCAAGACTGCCGTGATTCTCTTGCTTGGGCCGCCGGCCGTGGCTGTGATGATCTTCGAGATCCTGCTCAACGCCACTTCGATGTTCAACCACAGCAACGTCCGCATGCCGCTCCGGCTGGACGGTGCCCTTCGATGGCTGGTTGTTACGCCGGACATGCATCGCGTACATCACTCGTGGCACCGCCAGGAGACAAACAGCAATTTCGGGTTCAACCTTCCGTGGTGGGATCGACTGTGTGGCACCTACCGCGATCAACCGTCGGACGGGCATGACCAGATGACGATTGGACTTCACGAGATTCGTGACGAACGCCGCGCTACGCGGCTATTCTGGATGTTGTGTTTGCCGTTTGTTCGCAACATCTTCGGGGCCGCAGCCAAGCCGGCACAGCCACAGTCCGCTGGGCCGAAGTCCGACGCCCCGTATATGGAAGAGCCAACCTAGGGTTGCTGGCGCCGGATTCTTGGCCTTCGCAGGCGTCCGTCCTGGATATATGTGACCGCGGGCGGCCAAGTGTGCCCAATCATACAGACTTGGGCCGGTCGCAAAGCTGATACTACCGGGGCGAACAGCACTGCGCTGCTCGGACGGTGGGCATTCAAACGCCGCCCCCCCCCCAATAATGTGGAGTCTCAGCATGCGATCCGCTCGTTGGAAGTTCCTGTTTCTTGGCATCGCAATTATCCTCGCCGGTACTTGGCTTGCAGCCCGTCATTGTTGTGCGGCGACAGTTAACGTCGGTCAAAATGTGCCGGCCGCGCAGCGCGTGCCGCTGGATCACATCGACCATGCGGCATGGGACGCGCTGCTGAAGAAATATGTCGACGCCCGGGGCATGGTGAATTACGCCGCCTGGAAGGCCTCGGCCGCCGACACAAAGGCCCTCGACGCATATCTCAACGAATTGTCCGCCGTGTCGTTTTCAACCGCGACGCCGGCAAAAGCGAAGTTGGCGTTTTGGATCAATGCCTATAATGCGATCACGGTGAGAGGCATTCTTCGCGAGTATCCGACCACCAGTATTCGCACTCACACTGCCAAGGTCTTCGGATACAACATCTGGAAGGATTTGCAGATCCCCATCGCTGATCAGGCCTATTCGCTCGAACAGATCGAGCACGAGGTGCTCCGCAAGATGGGCGAGCCACGAATTCATTTCGCCATTGTGTGCGCGTCGATTGGCTGTCCGCCTCTACGCAATGAAGCCTACACGGCCGCGAAGTTGGACGAGCAGCTTACTGACAACGCCCACAAGTTTTTTGCGCAGCGAGGCAAGTTCCAATTCGATGCACAAAAAAAGACGGTCTCGCTTTCGCCGATCCTTAGTTGGTTCGCCGAGGATTTTGGCGACACCCAGGCCAAGCAATTGCAGCGGATCGCTGCATATCTGCCCGGAGCTGAGGCGCAGCGGCTTGCTGGAAGCGGCGTGTCGAGCGTTTCCTATCTTGACTATGACTGGAACCTTAACGATCAATCCTCGGTTGGTCAAAGTCAGACGCGTTAGAATTGCCTGAGCCGCACGCGCACAGACATGCGCCGCCCGCCGCAGATGCCGCACGACAATCGCACGCCGATTGGCGAACAGGCGAGAAGTAGAACTAATTATGCCTCACGACGACGGGAGCACGGAACAGCCCGGCCATCACGGTTTGCGGAAGCGAGTAGGGCCGCTGGCAGCCGTGGCGACGATCATCGTTGTTGGTGTCGTGGCCCTCAAAGATGTCGTTACGCTCGCTAATCTGGCTGCCAAAGAGTCGCAGTTGCGAGACATGCTGCAAACGCATCCCGTTTTGGCGTTCGCCGCCGCATTTGGGATCTACGTGGTCGTCGCAGGCTTTTCGTTGCCGGGCGCTACCGTGCTCACGCTTTCCTACGGTTGGCTGTTCGGCTTCGCCCGCGCTCTGGTCCTGGTGAGCTTCGCATCGACGGCCGGCGCCACGCTGGCGTTTCTGCTGAGCCGATTCCTGTTTCGCGATACCGTACAGCGGCGCTTTGGCGACCGGCTCGCGCGATTTAATGATTCTCTCGCCCGCGACGGGGCCTTTTTTCTCTTCTCGCTACGTCTCATCCCCGTCGTCCCGTTTTTCGTCATCAATGCCGTGATGGGACTGACGCCGCTGCGCACGATGACGTTCTGGTGGGTCAGTCAGCTCGGCATGCTCCCGGGTACGGCAGTTTACGTGTATGCCGGGTCCAGCGTTCCGTCGCTCAAACAACTCGCTGACAACGGAATCTCTACTGTGTTTTCGGGGCAACAACTGGCTCAATTGTTGACGGCGTTCGCGCTCTTGGGCGTTTTCCCGCTGTTGGTTCGCTGGGGACTTCGGCGGTTTGGCGCGAAGTCGCCGGAAGCGACGAAAGAGTACGATGCCCATGCAAGTTGAAGCCCGGGAATTAACCTTGAATCAGGACACGAACGAGCTGCAGTCGCTGTCTCCCAGAGACGAGTTCAACCAGCGGTTGGAGTCGAACGTCCACCCGCCGCATTGGCAGAATCCGACGCCCTCCAGCCGGTACAACTTGGTTGTGATCGGCGGCGGTACGGCAGGACTTGTCGCGGCGGCCGGGGCGGCGGGCTTGGGTGCCAAGGTGGCGCTCATTGAGCGGGGACTGCTCGGGGGCGACTGTCTCAACGTCGGTTGCGTCCCTTCCAAGGCCGTCATTGCCGCAGCGCGGGCGGCGTCGTCGCTGCGCCGCGGCAAAGAATTTGGCGTGACCGCGCCGGCAGATGTCGACGTAGATTTTGCCGCGGCGATGCAGCGCATGCGTCGCCTGCGGTCCGAGATTAGCAAGCATGACTCGGCGCAGCGGTTTCAGCAGCTCGGGGTCGACGTCTACTTTGGTCAGGGATCGTTTGTTGACGCCCAAACGCTCGACGTGGAGGGGGCCAAGCTCATATTCAAGCGTGCGGTGATTGCCACGGGCGCGCGCGCGGCCGCTCCGCACATTGCCGGGCTGGAGTCCGTCGACTACTTGACCAACGAAACCCTGTTCACGCTGACGGAACTGCCGCGCCGATTGGGTGTGATTGGCGCCGGCCCGATCGGCTGCGAGATGGCGCAGTCATTTGCCCGACTTGGATCGCAGGTGTTCCTGGTCGAGGCGGAGCACGGCGTTTTGCCTCGCGAGGACCGCGACGCCGCTGAGATCGTCGAGCGAGCGCTCGCTCGCGACGGCGTTATCCTGCGATGCTGCGGCAAAAATCTCGCCGTTAAGGGAGACGACCGCCGTCCGCGACTTACAGTCGATTCCCATGGTTCCACCTTCGACGAACCGCTCGACAAATTGCTGGTGGCGGTGGGCAGGAAACCCAATGTCGAGGACTTGAACCTCGAAGCCGTCGGGGTCGAGTACGACAAGAAAGGCGTCAAGGTTAACGACTATCTGCAGACCACCAATCCTCGCATTTATGCGGCGGGCGATATCTGCTCGCCCTTCCAGTTCACGCATGCGGCCGATTTCATGGCGCGGATCGTCATCCAAAACGCGCTCTTCATGGGCCGCGCCAAGGCATCGCGGCTTGTCATCCCATGGTGTACTTACACGTCGCCAGAGCTTGCTCATGTTGGGCTAAGCGAGTCGCAGGCCGCACAGCAGGGTATCGACGTTGATGCGATCACCCAGTCGCTCTCTGGAGTCGACCGCTCCGTCCTCGAAGGCGAGGCCGAAGGCTTCGCGAAAGTTCTGGTTAAGCGCGGCAGCGATAAAATTTTGGGCGCGACGATTGTTGCATCGCTGGCCGGCGAGTTGATCTCCCAAGTGGCGGTGGCAATGACACACGGTCTGGGGCTCAAGAAACTAGCCAACACGATTTACCCCTACCCAACGCAAGCCGAAGCGATTCGCAAACTGGGCGATCAGTATAACCGAACTCGTCTGACTCCCCGCATTAAATCGTTCCTCGGGGCGTGGCTGAGGTGGACTCGGTAGCGGTGCACGCAACGTAAAGTGAGGCTGTGTCAAATTCTGCTTAGCAAGATGCGACCACATCGGGACAATCGAGAATATGCGCATATTGAGGTTCCTGGAATCCGCTCAGCTGCACAGCAATAGCAGCGGCGTTCCGACCGTTGCGACGTTCGATCGGAAGGAAGACTAACATTGTCAACCGTTTCCAAAATCATTGCGCCAATTGCGGCGACCGTGTCGCCGCAGCCAGAAGCTCAACACCGACCGCGCATGCGAATTCCCATAGTCGCGGCAGTCCTCCTTGGTCTGACTTGGCGTTTTGCCTCAGGCCGAGCGGCCATAGTGCTTGCAATCGCGATCTTGTTCTTGATGATTGTGAAACAAGCGGTGAGCAACCGCCGTTTTCGCAAGCGCCTTTTCGTCGGTCTGGCGATTGGGATTCCGACAGTTGCTGCGGGAACTGGCGTTCGCACCTGGCTGCGTTATCGGACCGCAGACGTGATGGTATTGCCGATCCGCGAATTCTCGAATGCGGAATATCCGGAAGACCCAGCGGCTCGGAGCGTCTG
>JBGSYU010000159.1:0-2064 GCA_041750715.1 Lacipirellula sp. | reverse complement strand
GTGCGGCAGCACGATCGAGCCGCGGACGATTTGATCCGCCTGAGCCGCATCCACGCCCAACCGCACGACGATGTCGACCGTCTGATCGAACTTCGTGCCATCGAATTTCTTAAGGGCCGCGACCGCGCCGGAGAGCGGCATCACCTCGGCCGGCCGCTTCTTGGCGGACGCCTTCATTCGTTTGCTAAGCGTGGGCATGTGGGAGCCGTGTTTTCGAGTAATTCTTAGCGTGTGCGGAACGTGCCGCTTCGCTTCCGTGAGTATTAAGTTGAAGTTGCTTGCTGAACCCTGTCACCCTGAGGTACTCCGAAGGGTCTGGCCAGACTCTTCGGAGTACCTCAGAGTGACGATGGCTACGTTTGCTATCCCTCTACCACCAGCCCCATGCTCCGCGCCGTTCCCTCAATCATGCGAACGGCATGATCCACGTCCCGTGCGTTGAGGTCGTTCATCTTGATCGTCGCGATCTCCGCCAACTGGGCCTTGGTCACCGTTCCGACCTTCGTTTTGTTCGGCACGCCCGAGCCCTTCGCCAGGCCGGCCGTCTTCTTCAACAGCACCGCCGCCGGCGGGCTCTTCGTGTAAAAGTCGAACGTGCGGTCGTTGTACACGCTCACGACCACGGGAATCATCATCCCCGCCGCTTCCCGCGTCTTGTCGTTGAACGCCTGGACGAACTGCCCCAGGTTGATGCCGTATTTACCGAGCGACGTTCCCACCGGCGGCGCGGGCGTAGCCTGCCCCCCGGGAATCTGGAACTTCGCGACGCCGACTAGTTGTTTTGCCATTGCGTTGAGCGATCAGCCGTCAGCCGTCAGCCGTCAGCCAGAAGAAGTGAGAAGCTACTCTTTCTGGCTGACGGCTGACGGCTGATAGCTGACAGCTATATCCCCTCCACTTGCCAATATTCCAACTCGACCGGCGTGCTGCGGCCGAAGATGCTGATCATGACTTGGACCTTGCCGCTCTGGGCGTCGATCGTGCCGACGTCGCCTTCGAAACCCTCGAACGTGCCGTCCTTCACCTTCACGCGCTCGCCCGTCTTGAACTTGATGTCCAACTTCGGCGCCTCGTCCGATTCTTCCTCTTCCGTCTGCACGATGCGGGCGACCTCATGAGGGAGCATCGGCGACGGCTTCCCGCCGGCGCCGGTGAAATCGCCGATCCCCGACGTCTCGCGGACCGCAAACCAGGTGTCGTCGTTGATCGCCATTTGGACGACGATGTAGCCCGGGTACAGCTTGCGCTCGACGATCTTCTTCTTGCCGGCCTTGAACTCCGTCACCTTCTCCGTCGGCACCACGATCTCGCCGACGTACTGATCGAGCCCCTCGATGGCGATCTTCCGCTTCAACGCGTCGGCGATCGACCGCTCCCGGTTCGACTGCACCTTCAAGATGTACCAGTCCATCTCGACGGGAACTTCGTCGGCCTTTTTCTTCTTCGTCGCTTTTTCGACTTCCGATCCGTGCAGCGCGGGTCGCGACAACGGCTTCTGTTCGACCGGCATCACTTCCGACAGGTCGGCTTCCTCCGCTTCCGCCGCTTGCGGCTTAGCGCCAACCGCGCCGTTCTCACCGGCGACGGCAGCCTCTTCGACCGCCGACGGGCTATCGCCCGCGGTCGTCAACTCCTCTTCGGCCACTTTGTTCGGCTCGTCGCTCACCGCGTACACTTTCCCCTCCCTTGAAGGGAGGGCACAACCGAGCACGGTCGACCCGAAGTCGACCGAGCGCAGGGCGTTAGTTGTAATGCCCAGCCTTACTCGGCAGGACGGCCCAAAAACCAGCTAATGATGTATTTCAACACGAGATCGTAGGTGAACAGAATCGCCGTCAACAAGAAGATGACGACGATCACCACCATCGACGCCCGAAACAATTCCCCCCGGCTCGGCCAAGAGACCTTGTTCATTTCCGCTTCGACCGAGATCAAAAAATCGGCGAAACGGGGTAGGTTCACCGCCCGAAACGCCGCCCAGGCGCCAACCGCGAACACGGCGACTGGGATGGCGTATCGGCCAACCTCGGTCGTCGCAGCGTCGCTCAGCCGCCAGGCGCCAAT
>JBGSYU010000158.1:0-8008 GCA_041750715.1 Lacipirellula sp. | reverse complement strand
AACGTGTCCAGCATGATGCCCAACGATAGGGCGACGCCCAACTCGACCATGCCTCGCAAGCTGCTGGAGATCATCGATGCGAACGTGGCCGCCATGATGATGCCGCAACTGGTGATGATGCCGCCGGTTTGCACGACGGCTCGCCGCAAGCCCTCCAGCGGCCCGTGCCGCTGCTGTTCTTCGATGACGCGCGTCACGAGATAGATGTTGTAATCCTGCCCCACGGCCACCAGGATGACGAACAGAAACACCGGCGCCTTCCAGTCGAGCCCTGGGTAAGCGGCGCCCTCGACGGCGTGAAAGATGAGATCGACCAATCCAAGCGTAACGAAGTAGCTGACCAGTACGGTGAAGATAAGATAGAGGCATACGAGCGGGCGCCTAAGCAAAACTAAAATCACCGCCAGCACGGCGCCGGCGACCAGAAGCTCGATTCGCTGGCGATCGGCCAGCGTCACTCGTTCCAGGTCTCGAATGCCAGAGGTTGGACCCAACAACTCGAAGTCGGCGCCGTACCACGGCGAAGCGCGGTCGAGACTTACCCGTTCGAGGGCACGTTCAATGCGATCCGCCGTTTCGACCGCCGCTTCGGAGAACGGCTCATCCTTCAGGACCAAGATTAGCCGCGTCACCTCCCCCTCGTTACCGGGTAGGCTCGCCACGAAGGTCTCCTTGGCCAGCGGACTGCCCGCGGCGATAAGGCTCGTCAGGCCGTCGGCGGTTAAACTTATCTCGCCGGGGGCGTCTCCCATGGGGCGGTAGAGGCTGCGGACCTTATCGACGCCCGGCAGTTCGTGGAGAACCTTGTTGAGCGCGGCGATCGTGAATCGACCCTCGTCGGCCTGAAGTCCGCCGCTGGGCAACGTGGCCAGCACTGTGAGCGGGCCGTTTTCGCCGGGCGGAAAATGCTTTCGCAGCAGGTCGGCGCCGTGCCGGCTCACGGCGCTTTGCGAAAGTTCGCTGAAGATGTCGTACGACACTTTCGTGTTCCAACCTTGCCATGCCAACGGCGCCGCGACGAGGGCGCTGACCAACAGCAGGGTTCCGGGGCGTGCGATAACGCCGTCCGCCACCGTAGCCCAGAACCGCTGCCAGGAGGCGCCGGTCGGCCCGCCGGCCGTTGGCGCATGACTGCCCAGACGCGTCGCCAGCAGCGCGGGCGTAAACGTCAGACATACCCCCAGGGCGACGGCGAGGCCCACGGCAATCGCCGGCCCGCTGTAGGCGAACTTACCAAAATCGGCGAAGCCCATCATGGCCAACCCCACGATGGTGGTCGCCGCACTAGCGGTAATGGCGCCGCCGACGCGCGCTACGGCGTCGCCCACGGCCTCGCGTTGCGGACGTCCTTCCGCACAAAGCTCGCGAAACCTGGCGATCAGAAATAGGCAAAAGTCGGTGCCCGCGCCAAACAGCAGCACGACAATAAAAATTCGCGTCGTCGTGAACACCTTCACGTCGAACCAAGCGTCCGGGTGCAGCCGACTCCAGTGGGCGAGCAAGGCCAGCAAGTTTAGCGAGGTAACGACGGCTACGGCAATCGACGCCAGCGGCACGACGATCAGCCACACCGATCGGTAAATCAGCGTGAGCGCCGCCGCCACGAGAATGATGGTCGTGACGTCCGTGTTGCGAAGGCTCTCGGCCGCAGCGGCGAGCATGTCGCCGCCGATGGCCGCCGAGCCGGTGATTCCGATCTGGAGGCCCAGGGGCGCCTCCGCGCGACGGTCGTCCATCAGTTGCTCGACGGCGGACAACACGCGAATGTTGTCGACCGCCATGATGTCGTTGGTCATCCTGGCGACGATCCGCTGAGCGTGTCCCGCGGGACTCTTGAGCATGGGCCCGATGATGGGCGTCGCTTCCGTCCAAACGCGGCCGACCAACGGCAGATTGGGCAACTGCTCGATATCCTGCGCCGCCGATACGACGAACTGCCGATCCTCCGGAGTTAGCGACTTGCCTTCGCGCGCGAAGACCACCACCAACTGGCTCTTGGCGACGTCGTCGGGAAATGCCCGGGCGTTGAGCCGCGCGGCTCGGGCCGTCGTCGTGTCGGCGGGCAGCTGATCGAGATCTCCGTCGAGAGCGACGGACGACCACGGCGGCGCCGCCGTCCACAGCGTCGCGGCCGCGAACATCCAAACGGCGATGACCGTCCACCGATGGTCGTGAGCGAACTGTCCGACGCGGTGATACATGGGGAGGCTATCGGCTCACGGCTATCGGCCCGATCGTGCGGAAGCCCTCATTCTCCCTGGCCGAGGGCTGCCTGCCACTGGCGAACCCAAAAAAAACGGCGTCGAGCCACCTTGGAAGCGACTCGACGCCGAGGTTCCATCGAATTGAAAGCGACGCTCGCCGACTAGCCGTCGGCCTTCGCCGACAATCGAGGCGTTTGCTGCAAGGACGCCTGATGAAGGCGAACGACGCGGCGATCGACTTTGACCGGCACGCCGTTCACCACGGACCCGATCAGCCGAATGCCCATGCTTCGCAATAGCTCGACCGACTTGTGAACCTTGCGAATTTCACTGTGATCTCGCAGCACGGTAAGTATGGCGCCGTCGATGTACTGTCCCAGCGACAGGCTATCGGAGATGCCCAGCACCGGGGGAGCATCGACGACGATGAAGTCGAACTGATCGCGCAGTTTCTCGAAGATCGCGTGCGGCTGATCGGTCGCCAGGGCATGAATCGCATCGGCGCTACAGACGCCGGCGGTCAGCAAGTACAACCCCTCGTTGTTCGTAGGCTTGACCGCATCCGCCAAGTCGATCTCCGTGCGAAGCACTTCGCTGAAGCCGTCCTCCAACGCCATGCCGAACAACTTGTGGATCGCCGGCGCTCGCAGGTCGCCGTCGACGAGCAACGTGCGACGGCCCGCGCGAGACAAGCTAAGAGCGAGGCTGCTGGCCACCACGGTGTTGCCTTCCATCGTGGAAGAGCTGGTGACCATAATCACCTGCCGCGGGCCAGCGGTTGAATCGTGCATCAGCGTCGCTCGCACATTGTCGATCGCCTCGGCCACCTGGGTGGCGACCAGGCTGTTGCCGGCAAGCTGCTTCAGCGACGTCGGGGGCAGAACGCCCAGGACGCGAATGCCGAGTCCTTCATCGACGTCGGACGGGCCGTTCAATCGACGATGCCGGAACTCCATGAGGGCCACGCCGTAGCAGGTCAGGGCCAGTGCGGCCAAGCCGCCGATGCCCGCGATCGACCAACGCTCGATGCGATTGGTCTTCGGCAACGCCGAGGCCTTCTGAATCACGACGACTTTCTCGAACTCCGACTCGCGACCGTCGCGCTCTTCGCCTTCGCGCGTTTGCCGTTCGACGTTCCACTCCCCAATTTTCTGCTGGAGATTCCTGGAGATTTCCTGCTCGCTGAGGATGTCGTTCTCGAGCATCTCAATTTCCGGGTCGCGAACGCCCAGGGCGTCGAGACTGTTGTTCGCCACTTCGAGGTCGCTCTTGTAACCCTCGAGATTGGCCATCGCCGAGTCGAATCGGATTTTGTGTTCGACGATGGCGGCTCGCAGCGCTTCGTTCGGCATGTTGGCGATCTGTTCGCGAGCCGACTTTTCAGCCTGCGCCTTATACTGCCTCATCGCCGCCTGCGTTTGCTCGAGTTGCGCAATGAGCTGCTTTAGCTGCGAGTCGTTACGATTGCGCGACGCCGCCTGGCGTACCTGAATGGCCTTCTGGATCGTAAACATATCGCTCTGATAACTGGCGATCATCGGATCCTTTTCGACGCTTGCGGCAACGGCCTGTGCGATGGCGCCCGGGCTGCGGGCGTTCTGCAGGGCAAGTTGCTTGAAGATCTCGATGTTGACGAGGTTTTTGTTCTCCTCGCTGATCAGATTCTCGAGCCGCGTGACCTCCGACCGTAGCCGGGGCACCTCGAAGGCCGGATCCACGATGTTCCTGGACGACATCGTCTCCTTCAGCTTTTGCATCTGGGCCTTGAGGCGCGTTTGCGTGGTCTGAAAGACTTTTGCCAGACCGTCTCGCGTCGTGGTCGAGAGCACTCGGTCCTGGTACAGCACCTTGTCCTTGTAGGCGGCGACGACCGCGTTAACGACCTTCACCATCTGATCGGGGTTTTCTTTGCCCTCGTAGCGGACTTCCAGAATTTCGCCGTCGCCCGGGAAGCTGACCCGCAGATTGCCGACCAACCACAACAGCTCTTCGCCCTTGTGGGCGCGGACGGCGTCGAGCTGGGCGATCTTCTGGTCCTGCAGCGCCGCGTCCAGCACCAGTTGCGAGCGGAGCAACGCCAAGTGGTTCATGGCCTGTCGCTCGATTTCTTGCGGACTGAGATGCTCCGGTTCGAAGACTGAGTTGCCAGACTTCGATTTCACCTTGAGGTAGGCGGTCACCTGGTTCGTTTCGGGGAACAGATACATCAAGAGCCCAGCGACAAGGACCCCAAATAGCAGGCCCAAGAGAATCGCCATGAGCCAGCGACGCCGCAGGCAGTTGGCAAGCCACGTGTGATTGAAGCCGCCGTGCAAAATCTCCGGCCCGCGCGGCGGCGCGGAGCCGCCGTACGAGGGCTGAGCCATCGGGTAGGCCGGCGCGGCCACCATGGCCCGAGAGGGGCCGCCATCGACGGCGGGCGGATAAGCGACGTCTGGACCGGAGAAATCGGAACCTTCTCGTGCCATGTGAACTGCCTCTCTTAGAAAACGCGTCCGTCGTAGGGCGGCGTCCTTGCTGAAACGAGCCGAGCGCTTCTTGCACCTGGCGAAGCCGACTGTATGCAATACCCGGGCCGGCAGATCCTAGAGCCGTTCCGGCGGGCGTTTTCCGCCTGATTTCGCCCGCACCCGCCACGTCGTGTTGCTGCAACGCCACGCCCGTGTCGCCCCGCCGCAACGTACCGGCGAACCACGCCCGGCTTACGCGGTCGCAGCGCCGAACGAGGCGAACTCGTCTGATTCCAGCGGAATTGTCAATCGCGACAGGATCGACAGTTCAATCCACAGCAAGCCCAGCCCGATGGGCATCATGGCCAGGCCCGCCCAGTCGTGAATGATTTGATTTAACCAGGCCGTTTCCTGTCCGAATGCGAGAAAGAGCAGGGCCGTCGTCACGATCCGGATGACGTTGCTAATCACGGCGATCGGAATCGCGCTGAGGAGGATGATGAGCTTATCCCACCAGGGACGTTCGATAATCATCACCAAGGCCACGCTCATGGCGCCGAAGATCGTGAGCATGCGAAGCCCGCTGCACGCCTCGGCGACCGTCAAGCCTTCCTTAAGCGTGTCGATCGAGATCACGTTACCGGTTCTCGCGGCGCTAACGCCGAGCATTTGCAGCGTCCAAGTGCTCAAGATGGTGGCGCGCGTCTGAAGCCACATCAGCAGCGAGCCCTCCAGAACGTAGGGCAGCGGGTACATGAACAGCAGAAAGGCGAGCGCCGGGCCGGCCCAGCGCAGCATCGACTTGCCTCCGACGATCAGGCAGACGCCTAGGAGGGCGGAAATGAAGCTCAACCGCTCGTAGAGATTGATGTCGTAGTAAGCCGCGTATACGCGGGCAATGAGACTGACGGCGACCACCCCCACGCCGACCCAACGCTCGATCGGCGCGGCATCCACCAGCGGACGCTTACGAATCCAAAACAAATACGCGGCGAATAGCGGCACGATATATCCGTGCGAATACATGTCCTTCGCCCAGAAGGTCGAAGTGAACGCCAGCATGTTCGAGTAAGCGAGCGCCAGCACCGCTATCAGGGCGCCGAAAATGATCCAGGCGGTCTTCGAGGAGCCGGCGTCGAGCGGCTGGTCGTCGCTGAAGTCGCTAACGTCGGCGAATGAGCCGCGAGGGTTCAGCGGACGAATCGTGGCTTGGCTCATTTCGGGTGTCGGCTCTCGGGGAGCGTCAGCTAGATGTCCAGCTATCGCCAGGGGCGGACGGCAGGCTGCCTTCGGCAGGCTGGCCGCATGCGTGTGGTGTCTAAGTTTTGAGAATACGCGGGACCTCTAAAACTGTCAAATCATCCGCGGCGTTCACATTGCGTCGTATCTTGTTTTGGCAGCAGGGACTTACGCTGCTGATACGATCGTCCGGATTGCGGTGTTTCGGCATGGGCGATGAGCCGGATTTTGGGACTGAACGGGGTGGCACGCGAAGTCGGGCGTCGGGAGCCCGTGATTCGGTGCGATACCGTTTGCCCGGGCACCGTTCGCGTCATTCTCTCCCGCCCGCGTTCGGCTATCGCCGCTAGCGCTGCGGGCGCCGCCGAATCGGCGTTTCCTGTCGATTTCGGCCAGAGAAGGCAAAGTCGGTGTGAAGGTTTTCCGATTATATGCATTGTAACTGTCACATAAGCGGCGCCGCGCCGTAGGTCGCCCCGCTGGGGCGCCCAGATTGCCGCGGCCCTGCCAGCGATCTTATCTTCGGGAATCTATTCATGAAGGCTTGCCACCGACGCATTCGCGGCGCGACTTGGCTCTTGGTTGCCGCCGTTGCGGCTACCACCGGCTGCACGGCGTTCATGGAACCCAGGAACCCGCTGCCCATCACCCCGGCCGGCCCGCCGCCGACGAGCCCGGTGCCGCGGGAACTCGAGAAGGTCACGCTGCCTAGGTACGTCATCGAGCCGCCGGATATTTTGCTAATCGAAGGCGTGAAGCTCGTGCCCAAGTCGCCGCATCGCATTGAAACGTTCGACGTACTGCTGGTCCGCGTCGTCGGCGCGTTCCCCGAGCAGCCGATCGACAACACCTACAACGTCGACAACGACGGCAGCGTCAACCTGGGTCCGGCCTACGGCCGAATCCGGGTGGTCGGACTGACCATCGAGGAATCCGAGGATGAAATTCGCGATCAACTCGCAAAAATCCTGTCCGACGTCTCCGTCTCGGTTTCCCTGGTCGCCTCCGCGGGAGCCCAGCAAGTCACTGGGCAACACTTGGTGGCGATGGACGGTCGGGTGAATCTCGGCACCTACGGTTCCGTATACGTGGCCGGCATGACCCTCGAGCAGGCCCGCGAGGCCATTGAGTTGCAGCTCACCGAGGCGCTCGACGAGCCCGAGGTATTCGTCGACGTGCTGGCGTACAACAGCAAGGTGTACTACATCATAACGCAGGGCGCCGGCTTGGGCGACGACGTGACGCGGCTGCCGATTACCGGCAACGAAACGGTCATCGACGCGGTGGCGGCCTTGGGCGGCTTCTCGCAGGTTTCCTCGACCAAGCTGTGGATCGCCCGCCCGGCGCCCAATGGCGTCGGCTGCGAGCAGATCTTGCCCGTCAATTGGAACGAGATTTCACAAGGGGCTAACACCTCCACGAACTATCAACTGATGCCGGGCGACCGGTTGTTCATCGCTCAGGATCGTCTCACGAACTTCAACACGATCGTGGGGAAGGTCCTCAATCCCTTCGAGCGAATTCTCGGCTTCGTCTCCCTCGGCACTTCGACGGCCAACCGCATCGTACGGTTTGGTCTAGGCAACACGTTCTAACAAAGGTTCCTCTCCCCCCGGAGGGAGAGGTTAGGTGCGGGGTTTTTGAATTTGGTCTGAATCGCTTGAAGTCTGTTGAAATTGCGATTGTCGTTAATCCCTTCCCTAGCCCCTCCCTTCAAGGGAGGGGGAGGCGCGGGACTTATTAGGAACTTTCGATATGACTGCTCGGTTGAAGCTGCGAGCGGCCACGCCGCTGATTCTCGCCGGAGCTTTGTGGGCCACCGCCGCTCTGGCGCCGCTGGCGCTGGGTGGCGGGGCGCAAACGCCGCCGCCGTGCGGACCTGACGGCGTGTGCGTACCGCGGCCGCAAACCTACGGCTTTTATGTGACGCGATGGCGAACCTTTCCAGGCGACGTCGCTCTGAAAACGCCGACGCCCGCCGCGACGAGCGAACTACCGGATGACGAGGAACTCAGCGGGCCGAAGGAACCCGGTCCGGCACAAGAAGGGCTACTGGGCCCGGCCAGGGCGCCGCGCGCTGCCGGCGCGCCGGGCGAAGAACCGCCGGCTGAGGGT
>JBGSYU010000157.1:0-6283 GCA_041750715.1 Lacipirellula sp. | reverse complement strand
CTAGTTGCAAAAGACTCCCGACCCCGTGCACTTCAGGAATTGTAGATCGCCAGCCCCACCGCAAGGGCCGCTACAACCAAAGCAGCAAGCAACAGCAACATCGGCATGGCGCCCAAGCCGGCGACTTCAAACCGCTGCTGCGACGCTTTTTCCACCCCAGCCACTTTGTCTTCGACCAGGTCCGGCGCGGTCGTCGAAGCGACGTTCCCCGTCAGCGGAATCTGCGCCGTCGCATCGGCCCGTCGCGCCGGCGTTCGCTCTTCCGTGTCAATGTCGCCAGGGTCGACGGCCACCGTATCGTCCAGCGTCGCCCCCGCGAAGGAACGCTCGCCAGGCTCCGTGGCGTACTGCCCAATCTGCCGCCAGGTGTTCTCGTCGGCCGCTTCCGTCCACGGCCGCAGCCGCTCGACCACCTCCGCGGCCGAGCCCAATCGCTCCGCCGCCTTCTTGTGCATCATCGCCGCGATCAGCTCCGCCAGCGCCGGATCGAGCGTGGGCGTAAACAGCAGCGGCGTCAGCGGGGCCTCGTCCAGGTGGCGACGCAGTTTGTCGCGCGTCGCCCCGCCCGGGAACGGCACCTTCCCCGTCACCGCGTAATACAGCGTGCAGCCCAGCGAATAAATATCGCACGACCGCCGCACCTCGCCGGGCGAGGCGATCGCCTCCGGCGCGATGAAGTCGGGCGTGCCCACAATGTGCCGCGGCCCCGTGTCCGACGCCGGCGCCGCTTCCGAAGAGAACGAAGCCAGCCCCAGGTCCGTCAGCTTCGTCCGCCCCTCGGGCGTCACCAGCAAGTTGCCCGGCTTCACGTCGCGATGCACCAGCCCCCGCTGGTGCGCGTAGTCCAGCGCCTCGGCCGCCTGCGAAACCACCACCGCCGCCTGCCGCTCCGAGAGCGGCCCATGGTGCCGCACCAACCGCCGCAAGTCGCTCCCCGGAATAAACTCCGTCACCAGAAAGTAGGTGTCGCCTTCCTTGTCGGCGAACGACAGCCGCACGAGATTGGGATGATCGAGCTGCGCCTGGGCGCGAATCTCCCGACAAAACGCCGCGATCGACGCCGGGTCCATCTGGCTCTTAGGCAGCACCTTAATCGCCTCGATCCGCCCCAGCAGCACATGCTCGCCTTTGAACACGTACCCCATGCCGCCGTGGCCGATCGCATCCAAAATGCGGTACGGCCCCAATGTGAACTTCGTGTTGCCGCGGCGAAGTTGCTCGGCTTGCCACGGGTTGAGAAAGCCCAGCGCGACCAACTGGTCGCTCAGCACGTCGTCGGAGAGATTATTGAGCGACCGCGCGCCGGATCGCAACGGGTCGACCATCGCGTGCCAGGCACAGTCGATCTGCTCCTGCGTCAGCAACCCGCTGGCAAGCCCGGCCTCTTCGAGGATGGAATGATGCGCGTGGGGCAAGGGGGCTTTGCTTCGCCTGTCGTGTGCCACTGGCTTTGCCAGCGCCGGCATGCGACTCGGCACAGCGAGTGTTTTTTCGCCGAGAATCGCCGGGGTTAAACGCCGCAACGGTTGCGGTCGTGCCGCCCGCTTATTGTACCGCGATGGCGGTATGCAACGTAGTGGCGCTCGAATTTTGAAAAGTGCTCACGTAAACCAGCCGCAGGCTTCCGCTCGTTTGCGCCGCGCCGCCAGCACGCCTAGCGCTATCGCCAGCCCCGCAATCGCAAGCGTCGAAGGCTCTGGCACGGTGATGATGACCACTTCGAACGCAAAGTTCGAAGCCGCCGTGCGAGCCCCGGACACGAACCGCGTGTGCGGCGCGTTGCTTGCGATGCCGCCGAAGATGAAGCCGACCGACGTTTCGCCGACGAGCTCGTCCAGCTTAATTACGCCATTGTCGAACGTGGGCACGCCCGCCGACAGTAAGAATTCAGCGTTCGTTCCAAAGCGAAGTCGACGATCGTCTTCATCGAAGAACTCCGGGAAGAAGCCGAGGTGGTGTTGAGAATAATTTCCCTGGTCGTCGATGATGATTGACGTGATGTCATTGACGAACGGCAGCCCGTCGTCCGTTATCACTTGCTGCGTCGCTTCATCGAGAAACTGCAAGCTAATGCCGCCGAACAACACCTCGCTCATCGAGCCGTCCGTCTCGGAGTACAGTCCCAGCTTGGCCGAGTGATAACTGTTGAATCCTTGATGAAACGTCGTGGGCGCGTCGGGATCGTCCATCGTCGGATTGCCCGCCGCGTCGATTTCCACCGGCACGGTCCAGGGCCCGTCGGACGTTGTGAACACGCCTGAGAGCGCAACGATTCCCTCGGTCACGCCGCCGACGCCGTCGGGGCGGATCACCGGTACGACGTTCAAATCGCGCCGACGGAGGTTTGGGTCCGACGTCGAGGAGGTCGTGTTTTGGATCGCCAGGTTAACGCCGTCGTCCACAATATCGAAGCTTCGCACCTGCTGGGTGTACTCGCCATTTCCAAAGATCGTGTAGGACCCTTCAAAGTTCTGCCCCACCACGAGGTGCGTTCGCCCACCGATGGCCAGCATGGCGCCGCCGGTGACTTCAACGACCGGGCTATGAATCTGCCGAATGTGATCCGCCGCCGAACCGCCGCCGTTGACGACCCAATCGCCCAGCGCCGGCACGTCGACGGCCGAGAGCGTATCGAACGTACCGAACAGGTCGAGTCCGAATTGGTCGACTCCTAGCTTTCCATATCCTCCACTCACGTAGAGCGTATCGCCGTCCTGATAAAACTGATTGTTCGTCGTCGCCAACGATAGCACCTGCGCTTCCGTCAGTCCGGAAGATGCGTCGTCAAGCGATCGTCTCCAACTCTGTTTGTTCTGAAAGTCGACGACCCATACGTCGCGGTTCTGGAACCGCGGCGGAAAATTCTCCTCGAAGAGATCAAACGTATGCAATCCATTGGTTCGACCTGACAGAAACATGAACTTGCCGTCGTACTCCCCCACCGCGTACGAGTGGAGCGTCGGTATGTCGATGGCGCCCAACGAATAAGGACGCAGCTCGACTCGATACGGCAGCGACGAATTGAGCTGCACCGGGCTGGGCGTAGGAGTCTGCGCGGACGACGTCGCCGCAGTCATCAGGCACGCAACCGCGCATGGCAGGCCCGCGGCCGATAGGCAGGCTAAACGACGAACGAAACGGCGAACGATGGTGATGGGGCGGAGCATTAAATGGATTCCTGGTGCTAGTAATTGCGAACTTTGATGGGTTCCGACACGTCAGTTGCGACGCCGCTCGTACTGCCGACGACGACCTGAAGTGGGCCGCGTTGGTTGCGCTCCGAATAAAGGATCGGGACGCACAAGCGCCTGACGAGGGCGCCTAATTGCAGATGACGCCGTTGCACAACCTATGGCGCCGAGCGGCGAGGACGGACGGCTAGCGACTTATACCGAGCCGGATCATTGGCAAATCGAAGGCGATGCGCTAACTGAAAATTGCCGCGTGGGGAAAGAATAGGGCAAGCGACGCGTGTGACGAAGGTGGGCCGGTCGCGTCGCCGTCTCAAGGTCGATGGACAGTTCTCATTATCCTCGCCATTGGGCTGGGAGCAAGCCGTTTGTCGCGTAAATCGGCGGGCCGAGTCGCAAGTCGCCGCATCAACCCACCGAAACTCGCGGGGACTTGGCGCCTTCCGCCACGCGGACAATCCGCATTTTCGGCAGAACCCACGGCTGTAGTTGGCAGCGTGGCGTACCTCCCGTCATCCTGAGCAGTGCGAAGGACCTGGCTTGTTTCCAGATTCTGCGCTCCGCTCAGAATGACCGCACCCACGGCATGCGAACCTGAAAAACGCTCTAGAGTCCGTCAATCAAACGACTAATTCCCCGATGCCGTCGCCAAACGCTCGGTATCGGCGCCTCCAACGTTAGCACCTCTCGCCGCACCGGGTGCTCCAGTTCCAGGCGATGTGCGTGCAGCGCGATTCCGCTGGCCAGCGGCAAGCCACTGCCATACTTCCGATCACCCAGGATGGGATGTCCGATCTTCGCCAATTGCACGCGAATCTGATGCTTACGTCCCGTTTCGAGCTCAATCTCTAACAGCGACATGGCATCGCCGTGCGATAGCGCCCGATACTCCAGCCGCGCAAGCTGAGCGCCCGGACACGCCTGGTGCGTTGCATGAACCTTGCGATGCCGCTCATCCTTGCGAAGATAGTGTTCCAGCAACGCCGTCGACGGGGCAGGGCTTCCCTCGACCACCGCCAGATACGACTTCTTCACGCGCCTCAGCCGAAACGCCTCGCTCAGCCGCGCCGCCGCCTTGGAAGTCTTCGCTAGCAGTACCAGTCCCGTCACCGGCGCATCGAGCCGGCTCACAATCCCCAGATAAACGTTCCCCGGCTTATCGTACGTCCGACGTACATACTCCTTCGCAACCATCAATAAGCTCGGATTCTCCTCAGCCACGCCCATCGTCGGCAGCATGGCAGGCTTGTTCACCACGAGCAGATGGTTGTCCTCGTAAAGAACTTCCAGCCAAATGTCATCGTCGCGCATGCGATCGCCTCGATTTGAGAACGACTGACTCTACCACAGAGAACGCAGAGACCACAGAGTTTTCCAAACGCTCGTTCTCTAGTATTCTTCTCTGTGTCCTCTGTGCTCTCCGTGGTTATGTTTTGCAATATGGCTCACCTCATTCTTGCCAGTAGCTCGCCGCGTCGCCGCCAACTGCTGTCAGAAGCCGGGTATCGCTTCGAGATCGTGCCGCCCCACGAGTCCGCCGAGTGCGGCATTTGCTCCACCGGCGGTCCGGCGGCGCTCGTCGTCGAGCTGGCCGTCAGCAAGGCACTCGATGTCGCCGCTCAACTCAAAGATCGCAACGAACTCGACGACCATACCATCATCATCGCCTGCGACACCGTCGCCGAGTGCGGCGGCGAAGTCCTCGGCAAGCCCCGCGACGAGGACCACGCCCGCAGTATGCTCGAGCGGCTCCGCGGCAGCGTCCATCGCGTATATAGCGGCCTTTGCGTGTGGCGTCCGCAGGCCGAGGGCGAGGGCGGCAAACCCGAGGTGCGTCTTGCCACGTCCGAACTGCGAATGGATTCGATCGGCGACGCGGAATTGGACGAATACCTCGCCAGCGGCTTGTGGCAAGGAAAAGCCGGCGCCTTCGGCTACCAAGACCGTGCCGGCTGGCTCCATCTCACATCGGGCTCTGAATCCAACGTCGTCGGCCTGCCGATGGAGTTGCTCCACGAGATGCTCGCGGCCTGCGGCACTGGCCGAGAATAATCGACTGGGCCGTGGCTATCGGCGTCGATATACTTGAGAAACCGACGCCGCCTCAACCCCTCAGCGCACTTTCCTCGTCTCAGCTCGCCTATGAAAATCAGGGTCGGCGTCGTCGGAATTGGGCCGCTATGGGAATCGCGACATCTGCCCGCGCTGCGCGCGTTGTCGGATCGGTTCGACATCCGCGCCGTGTGCGATCCGGTTCAGCATCGCGCCCAGCAGGCTGCTCGGCAGCTTAACGCCGTGCTGCACGACGGCTTTCGCGCGCTCACCGCCCGCGACGACGTCGACGCCATATTGCTGCTCTCGCCGCAGTGGTTCGGTCCGCTGCCGATTTACGCCGCGTGCGACAGCGGCAAAGCGGTGTATTGCGCCGCCGCCCTGGAGCTGAAAGACGACGAAGCCGCCGTCCTCCGCGACCGCGTTCGGGAAGCGGGCATCGCCTTCATGGCCGAGTTTCCCTGCCGACTGTCGCCGGCGACACTGCGGCTGAAAGAACTCATCGCGACGCGGCTGGGCAAGCCGCGAATGCTGTTCTGCAACCGCCGCCGCACCACCGAAGCCGCCGGCGAGCACGGCACCCGCTGCGAGCTGGATATGGTCGAGTTGATCGACTGGTGCCGCTACGTAGTCGATGCCGAACCGAGCTCGCTGGTCGCGATCTCGCACCGTCCCGCAGCCGAAGGCGAGTGCGCGGATTACTTCTCGATAAGCCTCGATTTCGCCGACCCCGGCGACAACGGCAATGGCGCCATGGCGATGATCGCCTGCGGCCAGTACGTGCCGAAGGCGTGCGAAGAGTCGCTCTCCTACCGCCGCCCGGCGGACCTGAAGGTGGTCTGCGACAACGGCCTGGCGTTCGTCGACCTGCCGAACACCGTCGCCTGGTTCGATAGCGCGGGACAGCATCTGGAAACGCTCGACCACGAACGCCCCGTCGGCGAGCAACTGCTTATGCACTTCCACCGAGCCGTCGAAAGTCTCGTGCTCAAGACGGCCAGTCTCGAAGACGCCCATCGCGCGCTGGCGATCGCGTCCCT
>JBGSYU010000156.1:0-2289 GCA_041750715.1 Lacipirellula sp. | reverse complement strand
TTAGCGCCGTCTCGGCTCCCGGCTTGGGACCGGGAGCTGCTCGAAATCGTTCTTTACCACGGCGACATGATCGACGCCTTACTGGAACAAATCGACTCCGGCGACATCGAGTCGCCCGCCGTTCGGCAAGTGTACGAACTGGCCGCCGAGCTGTTTCACAATGGCACGACGCCAAACCTCGATCGGTTGATGCTCGCGATCGACGACCCCGCCTTGCAGAACGTGCTCGTCGAATGCGACGAAGAGGGCCAACACAAACATGAAAGCGATCCTCGCCAGCGGGTGCGCGACCTGCTGGCCGACCGCGATCGTCGCCACACGGAAGCTCGCCACCGCATGACGCTGGCCGAGCTCAAGACAAATCAACTCGACCCGGAACAGGCCGACCGCGCGTTGGTCGCCCTGTTCGACGATTTGAAGCGCCGCCAGACAGGTTCCGCACCCACGGACGGGTGAGGTGTTTGGCGTGTGACCCGCCGCAACTTTTCCATTGCACAGGATGTGCAGGAGGAGTGTTCGATGACCCGCTTTGCTACCCGCCTCAAAGAACTGGCCGCGCTAGGCGCCGCCCAAGGCTATCTCACCTACGACCAGGTAAACGCTTTCCTCCCCGACGAGTCGACCGATTCGGTCCACGTCGAGGCCCTGCTCGACTTGCTCGATGGGCTCCGGATCACGCTCGTTGAAGGCGAAGCCGCCGTCACCCGCCGGGCGGCCGCTGTCGCCGCCGAAGCCGATCAGGCCGGCGTCGAGCTGTTGCCCGAAGACCTCCCGAAGCTCACCGACGACCCGATTCGCATGTATCTGTCGCAGATGTGCCGGATTCCGCTGCTTTCGCGCGAGGAGGAAATCTCGCTCGCCAAGAAGATTGAAATTAGCCGCAAGCGTTTTCGTCGCAATATCCTGCGGTCGTTCATGGCGCTGGAAAGCACGGTCGGCGTGCTGGAGCGCGTGCAGTCGGGCGACCTGCCGTTCGATCGCACCATCAAGGTGTCGCTCACCGAGCGGCTCACGAAGGTGCAAGTCGCGGCCCGTATGCCCGAGAATTTGCCGACGCTTCGCAAGCTCATGCACGCTCAGCGTCGCGACTTCGCGGTTCAAACCAGCGAGCGCGCCTGCGGCACCGAGAAGGCCGCCGCTCGCGAGCGGTTCCTGCGCCGCCGTAAGAAGATGCTCACGCTAGTGGAAGAGTTGAGTCTGCGCACCCGCCGCGTGCAGCCACTGATGCAGCAGCTTGAGGATATTTCCCGCCGGATGGATCGGTTGCAGAATCAACTTCGCCAGCTCAAAGCCGAAGGCGCTTCGCCGCTACGCATCGCCCCGGTTCGCCGCGAGTTGAAAGCGCTAATGCGGCAAACGCTGGAATCGCCCCGCAGTCTCCGCGAGCGGTGCGAGTTGCTCCGCACGCAGCTTACGGAGTTCGAGCGCGTGAAGCGCGACCTTTCCAGCGGCAACCTGCGGCTGGTGGTGTCGATCGCGAAGAAGTATCGCAATCGCGGCATGAGCTTTTTGGACCTGATCCAGGAAGGCAACACGGGCCTCATGCGGGCCGTCGACAAGTACGAATATCGCCGCGGCTTTAAGTTTAGCACTTACGCCACATGGTGGATTCGCCAGGCGATTACCCGCGCGATCGCCGACCAGGCGCGCACGATTCGCATCCCGGTGCATATGATCGACGTGCTCAGCAAGCTTCAGCAAACGGCGAAGCGATTGCAGCACGAGCTGGGCCGGCAACCGTCGCCGGAAGAGACGGCGCTGGCGGCGGGCATCAGCATCGAGGAGAGCCTGCATGTGATGGACGTCGGCCGTACGCCGGTGAGCCTCGATCGCCCGGTTGGCGAGGGGGACGATTGCAGCTTCGGCGAATTCGTCGAAGACGCGCATACCGATAACCCGCTCAAGCTGGCCAACAACAGCCTGCTTCGGGAGAAGATCGACGGCCTGCTCAAGACGCTCACCTTCCGCGAGCGCGAGATCATTCGGCTCCGCTACGGCCTGACCGACGGCTACGCCTACACGCTTGAAGAGGTCGGCCGTATTTTTAAGGTCACCCGCGAGCGCGTTCGCCAGATTGAAGCCAAGGCCGTCGCGAAGCTGCAGCACCCGGTTCGCAGTTCCGAACTGGCCGAGTATGTGGCCGACAGTCCGCAAGTGGCGCCGGAAGAGGTGTGGGACGCCCAACCCGCCACGGTGCGGATGGCGGCGTGATTCGCCACGCTGATTTAACCCCCGGTCGCTGACCGGGGGCTAAATGAATACCTGGCGGCGCCGCGGCGAATCCTCGCC
>JBGSYU010000155.1:0-2138 GCA_041750715.1 Lacipirellula sp. | reverse complement strand
AATTGTCTCAGGTCGGCGAGCATTATTGTTTCTCCTGGGGTAATCGTACCGGGGTCGCAGTGAATTTTGTTTGAGCAAAAGTCCGCCGGCGGACAACTGGCGGGAGCTTCACAATGACGGCCGGTTGCTCGAGAATCTTGTCGCTGTAGCTGCATACCGCGCAGTCTCGCCGCGCCGACGTGAAGTTGCCCAGCGGTCGCACGCGATGACGTCGCAAAGCCGCGCCGCACGTTGGGCAGCATTCACGCATCGACGGGTCCTTCCCGAGTTTGTGCGGTCACCGGCTATGCCGATTAGCGCCGCCCGCGGGTAAAGTTAGGTAATGAAGTAAAGACAGTTAAGTTTCGCTGCTGGTGGGCATGGACCGACGAACTATCAAAGGCTGCGAAGAACCTAGCCTTCCCCCACGGCCTTCCTAGTCGCCTCAGCCGCTCGCTGTGGCGTGAAGGTGAACTCGCTCGCTCGCTTCACCACGCGGCCTACGTCGCCGCTCAGTAGGCGCCGGCAGCGCTCGGCTTGGGTCTCGCGGGGGTCGGTGAACGTAAACCGGCATTGGTAGTACGTGCTGTTGCTCATGGGTCTTCCTTAACCAGTAGCTTCAACAGCTTGTCAGGCTCGCTTGTATACCACCCGAAATAAACCCTTACGCCGATCTCTTCCCGCAGTGCCCGCAGCAGTTCAACGGCCTTCCGGGTAGTAAACGCCGGGACCGTATTCAGGCGACTCGACAGCCATTGAGCAGCGGCGCGGATATCAGCGTCGTCCACCCCACTCTCCATCTTCAACCGCCCCAAATGTTCCAGCACGGTCGCTCGATAAACGCTGCTGTCCGTTCGGACGATCCCGTCAATTCCCTGAACCAGCCCGCCGTTATCCGATTGCAGGGCTCGCATGGCTTGGCATTCGTAACATTTTCCGATGATTCCGCGGTCCGTTTTAATGTCAGCATGAAGAGCTTTCACCATTCGGACCCACGCAGGATCGAATCTTGCCGGCCGTCCGCGTCTATTTTCGGAAACGGTTTCCATAATTACTCGTCCTCCAACGTGAAGGTCGGGGCGCCATTGCCGTTAGCGTGTTTGAGGGGGTCGCCTACACTGTCAGCGCCAACGTTATTGCGGGAATCGCCCATATCGGGAATCGATGACGCGCGTCATCGAATCGGGATAACTCTCGTGGCGTTCACTCAGCGGCGTCCATATTGGGAATCCCCACGTTCGATGGCAGTATGAGCAGTCGCGGCGGGTGGATTGGCCGTCGTGAATCGGGGTGTCCCGGAATTCAGCCGAGCCGCACTTGGGGCAGGCGTCGGCTTGGTAGACGGCTTCGATGGGCGTCGGGGTTGGCGTTGGCAAGGCTGGCAGCTCGGGAATTACCGGGGTTTCCGCCGGTTTGGAAGTGGTTTCTACCGGCGTGGCGGTCAGCCAGGACGGCCCCCACTGGCCCGGGTGGTCCGCGATGGTCCGCGACCCAATGGAAAGTAGCTCTATTGCGCTTATTGCATTTACTACACTCATGAAACTTGAAATCTCGTAATGCGTACTTTGGATAGGGTCGCGGACCTCGCGGACCATTCCGGACCTAGAAGCCGTCCCGCAAGCCGATGCCCTCGTAAATCCGGCGCCGTTCTTCGCCGTCCCGAATCCGTTTTCTCCGGATGCTCGGCTCGGCCGCCAGTAAGTCCCGGCCGAAATGCGCGACACTGCCAACAAACCTTTCGCGCCCTTGGGTTTTGCACCACCTTTCCCACGCGGCGAACAAGTCCGGCACAGTCGCCGCGGCGAGCCGGTCAACTTCGCAGCAGTCCCGCACGAACGCCGCCACGGGGCTGGCCAGGTCGTCCATCTCGCCGATTGAGTCCTGACCACTTTCAGGCTGAACGAACCGCCCGCGCTCCCGCAGGCGCCGCCAGCCCTCAATCGCCCACAGCAGAATTCCCGGCAACTCGCCCAGCAGTTTGTCTGTCAGATCGTGATCCTCAGCGCCGAAAAATGAACGGGTCGTGTGCAAGAGCACGACACGGGACACGACGGCGCCGCTGGCGTCGGTGAGCTTGGGTAGCTCGTTGGTGAGAATCACGAACCGCGTCGGCAGTCGCAGCGTGAGGGGCTGCATGTTTTTTCGGTCAACGGTTATCG
>JBGSYU010000154.1:0-10287 GCA_041750715.1 Lacipirellula sp. | reverse complement strand
TGGGTGATAGACGTCGGTCCCGAAGGGGGCGCTGCGGGCGGAGAACTGGTCGTGGCGGGGACGCCTGAGGACGTCGTGCAATACGCGGCCGAGCAATCCAACGCATTGCCTTCCCACACTGGCGTCTCCCTCGCCCCGTATCTCGGAGTCAAACTTCCCACTAAGTCCGCCAACGGCAAGCCCGCCAATCGCACGCCCGTCCCCCCCGCCACGCACATCACCGTCCGCGGCGCCCGCCAGCACAATCTCCGGAACGTCGACGTCGACATCCCCCGCGACCAAATGACCGTCTGCTGCGGCCCGAGCGGCAGCGGTAAGACGTCCCTCGCCATGGACACGATCTATGCCGAGGGCCAGCGGCGCTACGTCGAGAGCCTGTCCAGCTACGCCCGCCAGTTCATCGGGCAGCTTCAAAAGCCGATGGTCGAACACATCGAAGGCCTCTCCCCGGCGATCGCCATCGAGCAACGCACCGCCGGCCACACGCCCCGCAGCACCGTCGGCACGGTCACTGAAATCTACGACTACTTCCGCATCCTGCTTTCGCGGCTGGGCCAAATGCACTGCCCCGACTGCGACGTCCCCATCGGCACGCAGTCGCCCGACGAGATTATCGACGCCGTCCTCACCGAGCCCGACGGCACGAAGGCGTACCTCATGGCCCCGCTCGGGCTCGCGCAAGGGGAGCAGTACGAACACCTGTGGGCCAAGCTCAAGGGCGAAGGCTTCGTCCGGGTTCGCATCGACGGCGAAACGTTCGAGCTCGACGCGATGGGAACGGTCGATCGCCGCCGTAAGCACGACGTCGAGATCATCGTCGACCGCATCACCATCCGCAAAGACGGCCGCGCTCGGCTGGCCGAAAGCATTGAAACCGCCCTCTCCCTAGGTCGTGGCGTACTGCACCTCGCCATCGTCGACGACAAGCAGCCCGAAAGCCGCTGGCCTGTAAAGGTCCACAGCCAGCACCTGGTGTGCAGCCAATGCAACCGCAGCTTCGAGCCGCTCTCGCCGCATCACTTTTCGTTCAACAGCAGCCTCGGTTGGTGCAGCGCGTGCGAAGGCCTCGGCGTCGAAATCGGCGCCAACCCCGCGTCCCTCTTCCGCAGCACGCTGATGACCCTCGCCGAAGGCGCGGTGCTCGTCTGGCCCAGCGTCCAGCAACCGCTCTTCGCCGCGATGCTCGAAGCGCTCCGCGACCGCTTCGGCCTGCCCACCGACGTGCCGTTCAACCAACTCTCCCCCCGGCACCGCCGCCTCGTGATGTACGGGGCGGGTGAGGAGTGGATTGAAGTTAATGCAACGACCTCTCATAAAGCCGCGACCGGTGGTCGCCGTCCGGGCGCCGCCGAAGACCGCGACCACCGGTCGCGGCTTTATTTTGGAGCATTCCGCTTCCAATACAAAGGCCTCTACCCCGCCCTCGAAGAAGCCTCGCGCCTGTCGCCGCGGCTGCGCGGCCGCCTCGAGCACCTCGTCGACGAAATCGAATGCAGCCAGTGCGGCGGCAGCCGCCTCCGCGACGACTCCGCCGCGGTGCGCTTCCAGAACAAAACCATCGGCGAATACGCCGGCTTGCCGCTTAGCGAGCTCCTCGCCACGGTCGACAACTGGAAGCTCCCCGCCCCCCAGAAAAAAATCGCCGGCGAGCTCATCCGCGAAATCGCTAACCGCCTCAGGTTCCTCAACGACGTCGGACTCGAATATCTCACCATTGGCCGCAGCGCGCCGACGCTTTCCGGCGGCGAGTCGCAACGCATCCGGCTGGCCAGCCAGGTCGGCAGCGGCCTCTGCGGGGTGCTCTACGTCCTCGATGAACCGACCATCGGCCTCCACCCCCGGGACAACGCGCGGCTCGTGTCCGCGCTGCACAAGCTCCGCGACCTCGGCAACACGCTCATCGTGGTCGAGCACGACCGCGACGTCATCGCCGGTGCCGACGGACTGCTCGACTTCGGCCCAGCCGCCGGCCGCCTCGGCGGCGAAATCGTCGCCAGAGGAACCCCCGACGCCGTCAGCAAAAAACGCGGCAGCGTGACGGGACCGTACCTTTCGGGCAAGAAAGCGATTCCAGTGCCGACGAATCGCCGGACGACTACTGTTTCAAATGACGAAGCACGAATGACGAATGACGAAAAGAAAAACAAAGGCCGCAAGCCGAAGTCTTCCCCCATTCGTAATTCGTCATTCGACATTCGTCATTCCCAATCTCTCCGCATCCTCGGCGCCCGCCACAACAACCTCAAGAACATCAACGTCACCCTCCCCCTCGGCGCCCTCACCGCCGTCACCGGCGTCAGCGGCAGCGGCAAAAGCTCGCTCGTCGAAGACATCCTCTACAACCAACTCGCCCGCCAACTTCACCGCGCCAAGACCATCCCCGGCGCCCACGATTCAATCGTCGGCGTCGAGCAGATCGACAAAATCATCAGCGTCGACCAGCGTCCGCTCGGCAACACGCCGTCCAGCAACCCCGCCACATACACCGGCGTGTTCGAACTCATCCGCGAACTGTTCGCCCAGCTCCCCGACGCCAAGGTCCGCGGCTACACGGCTCGCCGGTTCAGCTTCAACGTCCCCGGTGGCCGCTGCGACGTCTGCGAAGGCGCAGGCCAACTTTGCATCGAGATGCACTTCCTCCCCGACGTATGGGTCGACTGCGACACATGCCTCGGCCACCGCTACAACCCTGAAACGCTGGAGGTGAAATATCGCGGCCGCTCGATCGCCGAAGTCCTCGAAATGTCTTGCGGCGAAGCCGTCGAGCTGTTTCAAAACATCCCGAAGGTCCGCAAGATTCTGCAAACGCTCTGCGACGTCGGCCTCGACTACGTCGCCCTCGGTCAAAGCGCCGCCACCCTCTCCGGCGGTGAAGCGCAGCGCGTGAAGCTAGCCGCCGAGCTCGCCCGCCCCGACACCGGCCGCACGCTCTACGTTCTGGACGAACCGACCACCGGCCTGCACTTCGACGACATTGCTAAGCTGCTCGACGTGCTCCACCGGCTGGTGGACCTGGGCAACTCGGTCGTCGTCATCGAGCACAACCTCGACGTGATCAAGCAATGCGACTGGATCATCGACATCGGCCCCGAAGCGGGAGCGGGGGGAGGGAATGTCGTTGCGATGGGAACGCCAGAGCAGGTCGCCGACCAAAGGGGGAAGGCGGAAGGCGGAAGGCGGAAGGTCAAACCAAAACCTTCCCCCCTCCCCCTTCCCCCTTCCGCCTTCATCTCGCACACCGCCGCCGCCCTCGCCCCCATACTCGCCGCCGGCCCCCACGTCGAACGCAAACCCTACGACTTCCTCGCCGCCGAAAAGCGCCGCCAAGGCGACCTCGACGTCAACGACCTCGGCAAAGACGTAAAAATGCCGTGGGAAACCAACGGCCGAAAATGGCACGTCCAGGACCGCACCGCCCGCAGCGGCGCCCCGGTCCACTGGGACGGCCAAATCCTCGCCGCCATCGACGAGCGCATCCACCAGCTCGGCGACTTCCTCCCTACCGATTGGTCCCACCGCACCATCGTCGAAATCAACGGCCCGAAAAAGTCCGACGGTTGGTTCTTCCACGCCATCACCGGCGAGCCCTGGGTGCTGAAGCTCAAATTCCGCACCGCGAAGCGCACGTTCAACGCCGAACGTCTGAGCGCCGAGCTCAACCTGGCGCCCTTCAACGACCTCGCCGAAATCGAAACCTACGGCAACGGCCCCCGCGTGAAGTGCAAGAACCTGCGCGGCCCGTTCCAAGAAGTGCAAGTCTTCGCCCACAGTTGGCAAGAAATCGATACGCCCGCGTTCTGGTCGATGGTCGAAACCGCCGCCGAAGGGTTTAAGAAGTTCACCCAGCGCGCCGCCACCAACCCCGAAGACGTGATGCCCTGGAAAGTCCTCGGCCGAAAGTGGCACCTCTCCCGCAAAGGCTTCCCGCCTGGCAAGAAGGTGGCGTGGCCGCAAGAGACGTTGGAAGAGTTGCTAGAGCTTCTTGAGTCCACCGCAAACGGCGCCGCCGAGCCAAGGGGTAAGGTGGAAGGTGGAGGGCGGAAGGGGGAAATTCCTTCCCCCTTCCACCTGCCTCCTTCCACCCTTGCCCAATTCCTCTGGAACAACCAACAAGTCATCCACCTCATGATCCCCGCCCAGCGCGCCCCTTGGGCCACCATCCAAACCAAACGCACCGTCGGGGTCGATCTTTCCCTCCACGGCCCCAGCGGCGCATTCGCCACCGGTCGCATCGCCAGCCTCGGCGTCAAGCGCCTCGTGCAACCCGGCAGCGAAGGCTACGACGCGGTGAAACTCCGCTTCGTCACGCCCGAAGACCTCACCCGCGGCAACCTCGCCGCGTTCCTTGCCGAACACCTGGCCGCCGTCCAAACGGGCGCCCCCGAAGCCGCCGCGAGCTAGCGCCTCCAAGCGCACTAAGCGAGCCGGGGCGTCCCCGCCCCCGGCGCCCCTACCCATCCAACGGATGCCGCCACCGCAGCCCCGGAAAGCGCGCATAATCCCGATCCGTCGTGATCCACTCGCTCCCCGACTCGATCGCCAGCGCCGCCAAATAAGCGTCAGGCACAAGATTGCCGCGGGCGTTCACTCGCCGGCACAGATCGACAAAGATATCCCAATGCCTTGGGCCGGGTTGGACAATTACGCAGTTCGGCTGGTCCCGAAGCGTCGCGGCAAACTCCAGCGCCGCCGCCAACTCCATTGGCTGCTTGTGGATCCTCGAATTCGTCGCGATCCGCACGAAAGCGCTGACGACGAGGTCCGAGACGCCGTACGCCTCGTTGCCGCTGATCAATTCATCTAACCAGCGCTTGTACGGCGCATGCTCGGAGTGACGGCGCTCGGCGGCATAAACCAAGACGTTCACGTCACACAGGAGCATCGCCTTCTTCCATAATGTCGAGAAGACCTGCCGAGTCATTGAGGTCGACGCCGGGCATCAAACCGCCTCCGTCGAAAGTCGGCAACTTGAAGCGCTCCCTGGGCTGCGACGGTTGACGCCGCGCAAACGCCTCACGCAGCGCATCCTCCACCACGGCCGTCAGGGTACGACCGCTCTCCGCCGCGGCCATTTTGGCTTGCTGAAGGAGATCGTCGTTGAGCCGGATCGTGGTCCTCATGCATCAAAGCATACGCCACCGACATAAATATGTCAACGTCGCCGATCTGTGCAGGAACAATCCCTCCGCGTTAGACCGTTGGTGCTGTAAAACACGCACAAAATCTGCTAAAATCCGTGGTCTCTTGCAGCCCGCTCCGCCCACGATGAACGGCTGTCAAATCGAACTCCCCAAGGACGCAACCGCGTGTCGACCGATACCCCCGACGGCCCCACCGGCCCCGATTCCGAGAAGCCCGACCCCCAAGAGCAAGCCATCGCGCTCCGCCTGATCGACCTCCCCATCGAGGACGAGCTCAAGGACAGCTACCTGACGTACGCGATGAGCGTCATCGTCAGCCGCGCGCTGCCCGACGTTCGCGACGGGCTGAAGCCCTCGCAGCGCCGCATCCTGGTCGCCATGAACGACCTGAACCTCACCCCCGGCGCGGCGCGGGTGAAGTGCGCCAAAATCTCCGGCGACACCAGCGGCAACTACCATCCGCACGGCGAAAGCGTCATCTACCCCACGCTGGTCCGCATGGCCCAGGAGTGGAACCTGCGGCACCTGCTGGTCGACAAGCAGGGCAACTTCGGCAGCATCGCCGGCCTGCCTCCCGCCGCCATGCGGTACACGGAGGCGCGTATGTCGCCCTTCGCGGCGATGATGATGGAGGACATCAAGCTCGACACGGTCGACTACGTCCCCACCTACGACAGCCAGCGCACCGAACCGACCGTCCTGCCGTCGAAGTTCCCGAACCTGCTGGTCAACGGCTCCGGCGGCATCGCCGTCGGCATGGCCACCAGCATCCCCCCGCACAACCTCGCCGAAGTGTGCCGCGGTCTGATCGCGATGATGGACAACCCCGCCATCAGCATCGGCGATCTGATGGAGTACATCCCCGGCCCCGACTTCCCCACCGGCGGTATTATCGCCGGCCGCACCGGCATCCGCCGCGGGTACATGACCGGCCGCAGCACCGTGCTGGTCCGAGCGCGCACCTCGATCGACGACAGCGGCAAGCGCAGCCGCATCATCGTGCACGAAATTCCCTATCAGCAGTCGCGCGATCCGGTCGTCCTGAAAATCGCCGCGCTAGTGAACGACGGCCGCATCCCCGGCATTTCGGAAGTCCGCGACGAAAGCGACCTCAAGGAACCGGTCCGCCTGGTGATCGAGCTAAAGCGCGACGCCGACCCGGAAGTGGTGCTCAACCAGCTCTACAAGTTCTCGCCGCTGCAAGACACGATTTCGATCATTCTACTGGCGCTGGTCGACGGCAAGCCGCGCATCCTCACGCTCAAGGAGATGCTCGAGGAGTTCCTGCGGCACCGTGTCACCGTCATCCGCCGCCGCACGCAGTTCTTGCTCGCCCGGGCCCGCAAGCGCAAGCACACGGTGCAGGGCCTTCTGCTGGCCCACGCGAACATCGATGAAGTGATCCGCGTCATTCGTTCGTCCAAGACGCAGCCCGAGGCGAAAGAGCGCCTCATGCAGATCAAAACGCCCGGCGCCATGCTCCAGCGGGCGCTGGGCGACGAAGGCTACACGCAGTTCCAAACCGAACGCGGCGTTGCCGAGGAATACTCGCTCACTCCCGTGCAGGCCGACGCCATCCTCCGCATGACGCTCGGCCAGTTGGTCAATCTCGAACAACAAAAACTCGCCGACGAGCACGGCGAGCTGCTCGCCGAGATCATCGACCTCGGCGGCATCCTCGCCGACCAAAGCCGCATCTACGCCATCATCCGCGAAGACTGCGAGATGCTGATCAAAAAACACGGCGACGCCCGCCGCACCGAGATCTCGAGCGAAGAGTACGGCGAAGTCGACATGGAGGACCTGATCGAAGAAGAGACGATGGTCGTCTCGATATCGCATCAGGGCTACATCAAGCGGACCCCTGCCAGCACCTACCGCGCCCAGCGCCGCGGCGGCAAAGGCATTAAGGGCGCCAAGACTGACGACGACGATCCCGTCGAGCACCTGTTCGTCACCAGCACGCACGACTACCTGCTGTTCTTCACGAACATGGGCAAGTGCTACTGGCAAAAGGTTTATAACCTGCCGGCCCTCTCACGCGAAAGCAAAGGCCGCGCGGTGGTGAACCTGCTGAACCTCGGCGAAGGCGAACAAATCGCCGATTGCCGCGCGATCCGCGACTTCGACCTGCCCGACCACTGCCTGATGATGGCCACCCGCAAAGGTCTGGTGAAAAAGACGCTGCTGAAGGCCTACGGCCGCCCGATGAAGACCGGCATCATCGCCATCAAACTGAAAGAAGGCGACGAGCTGTTCGACGTGGTCGTCACCAAACCCGGCGACGAGATCATCCTCGCCACCGCCAAAGGCATGGCCATCCGCTTCAGCGAGGCCGACGCACGCCCCATGGGCCGCAACTCCAGCGGCGTCAAAGGGGTGAGCCTCGCCAAAGGCGATGCGTTGGTCGGCATGGTAGTCGCCGACCCTGACGCAACGCTGCTCACGGTGTGCGAAAACGGGTACGGCAAAAGAACCCCCTTTGGACCCAATGCCGCGCCGGGCGAGGGCGCTCTCGACGGCGAGCCCGCTTCAGCGGGCGGGGAACCCGCGGAAGACGAAACCGCCAGCGGCTTCCGATATAGAACCCAAAACCGCGGCGGCAAAGGCCTCCGCGACATCAAAACCACCGACCGCAACGGCCCGGTGGTGAGCATCGTCCGCGTCGACGACGCCGACGAGCTGCTGATGATGACCGCCCGCGGCAAGATCCAGCGGATCAAGGCGAGCGACATAAGCGTCATCGGCCGCAACACCCAAGGCGTGCGCATCATGAGCCTCGACGAAGCCGACACGCTGGCCGCGGTAGTGCGCGTGCCGGTGGAGGAAAACGGCGGCGAAGATGAACCCGGACCCCCGGAAGTTTAGCGCCCCCGCATCGGCCGGGCCGAAAAAGGCGTCGACAAAAATTTGCTTGACGCGGGGGGGGGGGTAAAAGGTAAAATGGTAACCACTGCGTGATCGGCGCGGCTCCCCGCTCAAACCACGGCAACTCTGAGAGTGCAAAGCTCGTGAGAACACTGCGACAGACCTGATTCGTAAATCTTGACTGCTCACATTTCTTATCTCGGAGCTTCGCACATGTCCACCCAACTCGCCCCATGGCGTGCTAAGGTTTGCACGCTACTCAACTCGCTATTCGTTCTCGCGTGCCCTGCTGCAACGTACGCCGTCGGCCCTACTCCAATTCCGGCGTACTTCTCGTGGCAATCCACGGGCGCAAACACATACGCTGCGGTCGCGGGGTCCGTTCACGGCACCGTCCTGCTCACCAATCCGGGCAACGATGTTCTAGAACCCCGGTCCGTCTCGGCTACGGCACCAAGTTTTGTCTCACAGTACGGCGCCACGCTTCCTACCATCGCGACGACCAATGGCGTCGCTGGCTCCGCCGCGAATGGTTTGGTGCAGTTCTCCTTTAATAGAAGCTTACCGACTGGCTCTCGCATGATCGTGTTCGACGTTGACATCGCGCTGTTCGACGAACGATTCGAGCTTTCGCAGGTCGGCGGAGCGCTAACGTTACTCGATCAACTGGAGTCGAACTCCGGCGTCTCTAGCGTCTTCCCGTCTTGGACGCCATCGACAGGCATTCTCAGGGCGCAGGGTTCTCAAAACGACAACGAGTTCGAAGCGACCGTCTTCGACGTATCGGGCGCCAGCGCCATCACGGCTCGCTTCCTTCGTAACGCCGGAGGAGGAGGGATCGCCGGTGGTCGTCTCGCCATTGGCGTGCCCGTTCCCGAGCCGACCGCCGCATGCCTTTCCGCCATCGCCTTGATCTCGCCATTGCTGCGAATTGCTAGGAGCCACGGCCACTAACGATCATCAGTTTTGTGGTGATAGTAGCCGTGCGATTTGCTAGTATGCGCTTGTTCCCGTTGTGGAAATCTCAGCGGCAGTGGAATAGGATGGAGTGCTAGGAGAACATTGCTATGAGCCAACCAGTTCCCGTTGACGTTGAATCATCCGTCCGCGCATTCGTGGCGACCGGGCGGTTCGCCACCGAAGATGAAGTTTTGCGCGCTGCAATGGTTGCATTAGAGCATCAAGAACAATCTTGGGCTGCCATCGCCGAAGGCATGGACGATGAAGCGGCTGGTCGCGTGACGCCTGCGCGCCAGATCGTTGAAGCCGCTAAGCAAGGGCTCGCGCGGGCAGCAGAATGAGGTCCTACGAAGTCGAGTTTACAAGGCGAGCCGTCGCCGATTTCGACGAGGCGTTACTCTGGTACAGCGATCGATCCGTCGACGCCGCGAACAAGTGGATCGCCGCTATTGAAGCAGCGCTAGATGCACTGGAACAAAGCCCGCAACGGTTCCCGCGAGCGCGGGAGGACGGTTTGCGCGGCACGACTCTTCATGAGGGTGCAATCGGCGCGGGGCGTCGGCTCACTCATCGACTCATATTTGCGATCCGCCCTGGCAAGGTCGTCGTTTACGCAGTTCACCATGTGTCTCGCAAAGACTTGACGATAGACGACCTCCTCTAGCCCCCAAGCGAGCTTGAAGCCGTCAGCCGCCCCCAGCACCTGACGCGCCATCCGCCGCGATTTCGTCCAGCAGCAACTCGATTCGCTCCAGGCGGTCGCTATGCTCGGCGACCAGTTGCTCGAACCGCGCGACATTGCACGCCAGCTCGCCCTCGGCGTCACGCGGCGCGGTCGTCATCCGTGACTTCACCATGTCGCCATCCTTTGCGCTGAAAATCCCCCTCCCTCGAAGGGAGGGGCTAGGGGAGGGATTGCTACTTACTTGGATACGCCCGCCGCGCCGCGAACTGCACCGCGTCCAGCGGCACATTTTGCTCCTCGGCAACCTTCGCACACGCCGCATACTCCGGGGAGAACCGCTCGCCGCCGCCGGGGAGCGTGGCGACGATGCCCGCGATTTCGCCGTAGAGCGTGCTCACGGTAACGCTTCGCCGCGGCAGCGTCATCCGCTGGATCGTCGAGCGCCGCAGCCCCAAGGCCGTCGTCTCGAGGAACACAATCTCCGCCAACTTGTCGGCGTCGTTCGGCCGGCACTGCACGGCCAAGAGCACCCCGGGTCGATTTTTCTTCATCGCAATCGCCGTCGTCGATACGTCCAGCGCCCCGGCCTGCCACAACCGCTCGATGCAGTAGCCGATCGCCTCGCCCGTCGCA
>JBGSYU010000153.1:0-1539 GCA_041750715.1 Lacipirellula sp. | reverse complement strand
TATGGCCGCGGCTGGGCGAACGACCGCTGAAGCCGGCACGCGGCGGCGGCCTTTAGCCCTGCCGGCGCTGTTCGCCTGTTTTGCGGCCGCCGTATTGGCGGTTCTGGCTCTTAAGAACTTCCTCTGGCGATCCGACAATGTCACGCCACCGCCGACGGCGGTCGTCGAACAGGACGCAACGACTCCGCTCCATGACGACGGGAGGGGCCGTTGGTTCAATCTGCTGAGGCGCATCGACGTGCCGCGCGACGTCGTCACCGGCAAATGGTCGCTGACTCCCGCCGGCTTGCAGCTCGAAAACCCCACCGGCGTCTCCAAGTATTTGCAAGTCCCCTACGAGATTAACGGATCATATCAACTGAGGATGCGACTATCGCACACCGATCGGAACGTCGGCAGCCGCGATCGGGCGATCGTCATTCGCTTTCCCGTTGGATCGCGACGTGCGGCCCTGATCGCTTACACCGATGGCCGTGGCTTGGGGATCAACAGCATCTTCGACCGGGGCTCGCTCGATCCGGGCAACCCGACGGCGCGCCCCGATCTGGTACTTACGCCCGGCACCGAACGCGAGGTGATCATCAGCGTGAGCGTGCCCACGCGCGAGCCGGACGGCCTGTTTGACGACGGCGAGCCGCCGGTGGGGATTTCCATGCGGGTGGATGGCGAGGAAATAATCAATTGGCAGGGCGACCGGGCGAAAGTCGGCATCCGCGATTCCGAAGCCGGCAAACGCCTGCCAACCGGGCCGCTGGTGTTCCTATCCGGGTTCGGCAGCAATGTTACGTTCCAAAAACTCGAACTCCGGATGCTCGGGGGGACCGTGATATTCAAACCGCGTCTGCCGCCGCCGACGGGGGTGCGCGAGCCCGCGCCGCAAGCCGGCGTTTGGCAAATCAATTACCCGGCCGGCGCGCAGCGCGGAGTTACGATTACCGAAGTGGCCGGGGGCAAATTCCGCCTGCAGACCGGCGGCGCCGTTTCTATTGAAGGGGTCTATCGCTGGGACGGCGGGCGGCTCGTGATGGAACAACCGGAGGACGTTCGCTACCAGCAGATGATTTGGCAGTGGAATAACGGGCGGCTGGTGCTGGTGGAAGAACCGCCCGATCACCCCAGCGGCGCGACCTACGCGGGCGTCACGCTGAAGTTCATCTCCGACGATATTTCCGCCGCGGCGCGCGACGCGGTGCCGCAGTTGCCGTCGCGGCCCAAGCAGCGTCAGCCGTAGCCATCGGCGCAGTGAGCGTCATCCTGAGCAAAGCGAAGGATCTGGTAGCGCGATCGACGGGGCCAGATTCTTCGCTTCGCTCAGAATGACCGTTCGTCGGGCCAGGCTGATGGCTCCTACTCTCACCCGCCCCTCCAGTCTACAATCACCCCCGTGGCGACGGACACGGCCGAGGCAGCCGTCGCGGACGCGGCCACTGTGCTCCGCGGGTTGCCCCTTCAACTGGAATCTCACGCCGGCTTTTCCGAAGTGCTTGCGAGCCTCGCCCGTGGCGAGTCCGGCACGCTCGGCGGAGTCTGGGGGTCTTC
>JBGSYU010000152.1:0-11166 GCA_041750715.1 Lacipirellula sp. | reverse complement strand
AGGTGCTGCCGACAGCGCCGCCTGCTGCGACTTGGAGCCTTGATGACCGGGTGGGATTGGTCGACGGTCCTTGGGACGCACGCGACGAGCGCCTTTGGTCCGAGTACCTAAGGTTAGAGGAGGCGGGCCATGCAGACTTCTGAGGATCGGTTTGTGAGGCAGCAGGAGCTGGTGCCGCAGGGGCGGCGGGCGACACTCACGGTGACCGTGATCGGCGTCGGGGCGATCGGGCGGCAGGCGGCGATCCAGTTGGCCGCGATCGGCGTGCGGCGGTTGCAGCTGGTCGATTTCGACGTGGTGGATCTTACGAACGTCACCATGCAGGGGTATCGGGCGCGGGACGTCGGGCGACTGAAGGTCGAGGCGACTGCGGAGGCGGTGCGGGAGATCGACGACTCGGTTGAGCTGGAGCTGGTCAACGATCGTTATCGGCCGCGGCTGGACGTGGGGGAGGGAGTGTTTTGTTGCGTCGATTCGATTTCGGCCAGAGAGGCGATTTGGCGATCGGCGGGGGCGGTGTGCGGTTTCTGGGTCGACGGCAGGATGCGAGGGGAAGTTCTCCGCGTGTTGGCGGCGGCCGATGAGGCCAGTCGGCGGCATTACGGCACCACGTTGTTCGCGCAAGAGGAAGCGCAAGTTGGCAGCTGCACGTCGCGAAGCACGATCTATGCAGCGAGTATCGCGGCGGGGCTGATGGTCCATCAGTTTGCACGGTCGCTGCGAGGGATGGCCGTCGAGGCTGACGTGTCGCTCAATCTCCTGGCGATGGAGATGATCGTGGCGTCGATGGCCTAAACGAGCGGGGCGACTGGCCTCCCGAAGTCGAACTACACGTTTTGACTCGGGGGGCCAGCTTGCCCTTGTATTTCTGCCGTTGAGCCCGCAATCGTTTTAGCTATCAGCGATTCGCAAGGCTCCTGACGACTAGGCGGCGAAATATGTGCCAACCGTGCGCAAGCTTCCGCGGCTCGGGTGGGACTCGGTCCCACAACCGGTTTTCCGGCACCTGAAGTCTAATCGGATCTCAAATGTAATATCACTCAGGGCAACTGATTTCGAGTCTGCGGCCTGATTTTATCAATCGATTTATCTGCTAGATTTGCCCGCCATGGCGCTTCATCCGTGGACCACAGGTGACTGCGCAGCCCAACGCCAGCATCGTGGTCCAACCCTCAGAAATCACCCATGGGAGTGTTGGCCGTAGGCACTTAATCCGTTCGCAAGCTTCGAATGCCTGCCTGCCGCCTAAATTCTTCGTCTAGCAGCTCCCATCGATCGGCCATCGTCTCGACCTTGTCAGGACGCACTGCGGCAAGATTATGGGCTTCGGCGCGGTCAGTTATTAAATCGTACAGCTCCCAGTCTCCATCGCTCTCAGGTTCCGAGACGAGCTTCCACCCATCGACTCGAAGTGCGCGGTTGCCTTCATGATGCCAGTACAGTTCAGTCCGAGGTATCGTGACATCGCGCTCGCGAACGGGCGTCAGGCTCTTTCCCGGCAGCGGAGGGCGCGCGCTGCCGTGCCACGATTCCGGATTGCTCAAGCCAGCTAATTGCAAGGCTGTCGGTACGAAGTCAATAACGTGAGCCGGAGTGTGGCGCAGCGCAGTTCCGATCGAAGCGGAATGTGGCCAACAGATGATGCATGGCGTGGAGATCCCCCCTTCATGCACCCATATCTTATGGCGGCGGAATGGTGTATTTGCCGCGCTCGCCCATCCCGGACCGAGACATAGGAATGATGCGGCTGATCCCGGCGGGGCCGTCCAATCATGTCCATCTCCCCTCACCAGTAACGTCGCATCCGCGCCATTGTCCGAGAGAAAAATGACAAACGTGTTATCCCACGCTTGCATTCGAGCGAGCTGCTCGAATACGCGCCCGATTTCCCGATCCATGCGATCGACCATTGCCGCGTGGATCGCCATTTTGAGTGCCTGGAATCGTTGTTGCTGCGGCGTTAGCTTGCTCCATGAGACTGCGTGGGCGGCCTCCCCGTCGCCAATAGACTCGACCACGCTACGCTTGAAATAGCGCGGAGTAAGCTTCGGGTCGAGTGGCGAGAGTTCGCAGTTCACGATGCTCGCCTCTCGCAATCGCCTCCAACGCTGTTCTCGAATTACGTCCCAGCCTTGCAGATAGCGGCGCTGGTACCTGTCTATGTCCTCGGGACGCGCATGCAATGGAAAGTGGGGCGCAATGAACGCCAGATAGAGGAACAAGGGCTGTTCGCTATGGTTAGCCGCGTGGTCAGCTAGAAACGTGATCGCATGGTCGGCAATCGCCGTCGTCGCATAGTAGCCGTCACTCGCTTTAACGGGCGGCAGGGGCCGATCATCAAGGAAATGGTCACTGGGCGTGAAGTGGCGGTCGCAATCCTCAAGCCGATAGGAGCGGCCGACCGTCGATGTGCCACTTTCCAGAATGATAGCTTCGATAGCCGGCGGGGTTGAGCAACTCTGGCAACAGCGCTGCCCAACTCGGCCGCTCGCCAGCGGGATCGCGATTGACTTGCTGCGCGTAATAGCCCGTTAGCAACGAAGTGCGGGTCGGCCAGCAACGGGCCGTGTTATACATCTGCGTTAGTCGAACGCCGTCCGCTGCGAGTCGATCTAGGTTTGGCGTGGAAATCTCGCCGCCAAAACAGCCAACATCTGAGAAGCCCAAATCATCCGCGAGCACAAGGATGATATTCGGACGGGCGGCGGTCAAAGACTCCGAGGCAATGGTTAAAAAGTACAGCACGAATATGCTGTAACTCAGACCACGCCATGTTGGCGCCGACGTTTTCCTACTGGCAGTCATCTGCATAGCCATTGGACGAGCCGGGTGGCGGTGGGCCGGAGATCTCTGCGGAACGGAAGCAGCAGAGCGGGTTACATGGGTAGTGTTGTTTGATCGGATGAAATAGGCGGTCGCAATTGGTGGCGCTGAACTTACTCAGGAGTGGCATTATACTTTGCCGTCCGCCGTGGTCGCCAAGCGAAGCGCGATGCGACAGGATTGATGAAAAGCCGCAATGTCGAGGCGCTCGGATACCGTATGGGGATCGATTTGTCCGCAACCGAGGGTTACCGTGGGAATGCCGTGGACCTTCATCCAGTTGGCGTCTAAGCCGCCGTTGGAAATAGTTCGTACCGGCGTAAGGCCGACGCTTCGTATCGCCGCCTCGGCGGCAGCGACGCACGGCTCGTCGTCGTTCAGGCGGAACGATTCGTAGTCGAGCCGGCCCGCGACAGTTACCGTGCCCCGTTTTCCGCCGCTACTGCGAATTTGCTTAGCGGCTTGTTGGAAAGCGCGTTCAAAAGCGTGGGCGATCTGCTTGCGGAATTTTGGATCGTGACTGCGAACCTCCGCAAACAGTTGCACGTCGTCGGTGACGACGTTCGTCGCGCCGCCGCCCTGAATGTGACCGACATTGGATGTACCTTGCCGTTTGCCCTTGAGAATCTGGCCGTGCCAACCTTGCTCCACGAGGCGGGCGATCGCCAGCGAAGCGATGGCAATGGCGCTCACCCCCGCCTCGGGCGCAATACCCGCATGGCTGGCTAAACCTTCGACGCCGATCCTCATTCGATATCCGCCGGTGGCGCCGATCGTCGCCGTCGCCGGCGAGCCGCCGTCCCAATTGAACGCCAGCTTGGGCTTTCCAAGCAGCTTCACGTCGGCGTAGTGAACGCCGTCCAGGGCCCCTTCTTCTTGGATAGGCCAGAAGAACGTTAGCGGCGGGTGGGGAAGCTCATTGCGCAAAATCGCCAGAGCAGCGCACAGCACTGCGGCCGCGCCGGCGCGATCGTCGGCGCCCAGTCCGCTCTGGGGATTGGCGGAGCGAACGTAGTTGCCGTCGATCACCGGCTGGCTGCCAACGCAAATCGGCACCGTGTCCATGTGCGCCATCAGCAAGCGCCGGGGCCGGCCAGCGGCGCCGGGCACCTTGAAGATAAGATTTCCTACCTCGCCTCCTTGCGGCGAGCGGGCGTGGGCTGAATCGAACTGGATCGCCGACTCAACCGCCCCTGCCCGCCGCAATTGGTCGACGATAAACTCGGCGACCAATCCTTCGCTGCCCGTGACGCCGGGCAGCGCCATCATCTGCATCGCCAGGATCAAGGCTTCATCGAGATCGGGCTCGGCGACGGCAACGGACCGTGTGCTTTTTGAGGGCGTGATCCCCGCCCCCTGATTTTCCGACGATCGGGCGGCGCGGGTTCGTTGTCGAGGAGATGGTATTTTCGTTGCCATAGCGGGTCGCAGGGTATTGAGCAATCGGGCGAAACTCTGGCCACTCCCCAAAAACGGGTTTCCAAACACTCAGCCAATCAAGTCAAGAATTGGTTTGCCAACACCATCTCGCGTCACATAGAACGGTCTTCGTTCGACGTCGTACGCCTGCCGCGGGGAGATGCCCATCGCGTGGTACAGCGTGGCGTGAACGTCCTCGATGCCCACCGGCTTGCTAATGGCCTTGCAGGGATGTTCGTCGGCGGTCTGGCCGTAGGCCACGCCTTTTCTAACGCCGCCGCCCCACATCAGGATAGAGCCCGCCTCGGCAAAGTGAGCGTGCATGCCATAGTGCCGCTCGTCCGCCATGACGGGGGCGATGGCGGCGTTGCCAACTCGCGCCCGCTTGTCCTCCTTGCCTTCAATCAGCACGTCGCGGCTAAACTCGCTCGCTAGCACGACTAAGGTTCGATCGAGCAACCCTCGCTCGCGCAAGTCGCGAATCAACTGCGCCACGGGGCGGTCGATCATCTGCTTTAACGTTACGGTTCGAGAATGACCGTTTTCGTGCGTGTCCCAGTATCCAAAGGGCTTGTAAGGAATATGGACTTCAATAAACCGAGCGCCGGCTTCCACCAAACGCCGGGCCAGCAGGCAACCTTGGCCGAAGGGCCCGGTATCGTAACGCTCAATGGAACGCTTGGGTTCATCCGCAAGGTCGAAGACCTTGGCTGCGGGCGATTTCATTAAGCGATAGGCCTCGTTCATTGAGCTGAGGATCGACTGCCGTTGATAACTCGATGCAAGCTCGCCCGCCGGACTCGCCTCGACCAAGGCGCGAAACGCCCGCTCGCGGCTTTCGCTTCGACGCGGACCGGCGACCGACTCGAACTGCCGCGCGGCGGCGGCGGCGTGCGGGACGAGAAACGGTCCGTACTGGGCTCCCAAGAACCCCGCGCTTAGGAAGGTACGAATGACGCTCGCCTCGCGCTCGGCCTCGGCGAATGTTTCGCCGATATCCACGAACGCCGGAATATCGGCATCCTTGGGCCCTAACGTACGGGCGATCACCGAGCCGATGTGAGGCGCGGCGACGGTGAGCGGCGGCAAATAACCTGTGTGCCAATGATATTGATGACGCGAATGGACGATCTTATCGACGATCGGCAATGTAAACGTGCGAATGAGCGCCCCCTCGTGCATGACCGACGCCATCTCTTCCAGGCCCGTCGTGAACTTAATTCCATCGGCGCTGGTGTCGATCGCCGGAAACGTGCTCAACACGCGTCGCGATTCAATGCCGGGCTCGAACGGCGTGTAACGCTTCGGATCGAACGTCTCCGTATGCGCCATGCCGCCAGCCATCCAGAGCAGCACGAGACAATCGGCGCTAGCTTTGGGCGGCTGCGATTCAGCGCCGCCAATTGCGGGCGTGAAATCCATGGCAAGGGCCGACGCCGAAGCTCCGCCCAACGCTCTTAAAAAATCACGGCGATACGATTGATGAGAGCTCATGTCATCTTCGAGTCTACGGAATCAGTTGAAATTCCGGTAACATCACGACCGCCCAAATGAGATCGGCGAGCGCGTCTTGGCTGGCCGTCGTGCCCAGCAGGCGGGTGGCGATGGCTTTTTCTCGTTCACTAGGATCGCGGCATAATAGGGTTTGATAGATTCGTGATATTTGTTCTTCCGGCGCCGGGGGCGGGGATGCCCCGGCGCGCTGCGCCTTGGCGGCTTGCTGCACGAGCGTTTCTAACGACTGGCCGTTGATAAGTTCCAACGCTAACAAGGTAGAGACCTCCTCGTGGCGAGTGGTGACGACAACTTCTCGCCCCGGCCGACCCAGCATCGCCATGAGAGGGGTGGAAGCCGATTGCCAAGCGCGGGCCTTCGACTCGTTGCGACCTTCGGCAGGCGCCGACTGCAGGAGCGCAAGCGAATCAATCACCTGCTCCGCCGTCAGTCGTCGGATTTCTGGTCCTTGAAAGTCGTACGCATCCGTCGACGCCGCCTGTTGCCTGGCGGCTGCTGGCCGTTGATACGCGCTCGAGGTCGCGATCAATGACAGAACATGCTTAAGGTCGTAGTCGCTGCGAATCAGTTCGGCGGCAAGCCAGTCCAATAGCTCGCCGTTCCATGGTTCGTGCTCCATCATCTCATCGAGCGGCTCCACCAGCCCGCGGCCCATCATCCGAGCCCAAAGCCGGTTAACGATCGTGCGGACGAACAGACCGTTGTGCCTGTGAGTCATCAACTCGGCGACTCGACGGCGGCGCTGTTGCGCGTCGTTTTTGGGGTCAATTTCTCCTAAACCCTTTAGCGGGAAGCACGGCTTGGCATGGTCCCCCGTGTCGACGTCACACCGATAGAGGTCGAAACTTTGGTCCCCCAGGGCGCTGGCCAATCCCCAGGCGTCCTGCATCGTCCACCGATCGACGAAACTGTCGTGGCACGACGCGCACTTCAATTGAATCCCCAAGAACACCTGCGAGATCGTGGCGGCGACTTGCATTTCCGGCCGATCGACTTGGCTCGCGACCTCGCCGATGGGAGCAATGCTCTTGGCATACGGTTCGAAAAATTCACCCGCGATCAGATGCCGCACGAATTGATCGTAGGGGACGTTCTCGTCCAGTTGTCCCTTCAACCACTCTTGCGGACCCTTCGTCCCGTCGCCGTCGAAAATGCCGGCGTCGACGGCCGAGCCGATCCGCAAGTGATCGCTCCAGAACGTCATCCAATGCGCGGCGTAGTTTTCGTCGTCGGTCAGCAAGCGATGGACGAGTTTCTCGCGTTTATTCGTGCTTTCATCGCGGAGGAATTCGGCAAGCTGCTCTGCGGTTAGGGGCAGACCGACGAGATCGAGCGCCGCCCGGCGGGCAAATCGTTCGTCGCTGAGGGAGCCGTTGGGCGCCACGCCGCGATTGGCAAAATAGGGGGCCAGCAATCGATCGATCGGGTGGGCGTCGCCTTTGGGAAGCTGAACCTCCGAGAGCGGCAACCGATACTCTTTGACGTCGTCCCAGATGGCGTCTTGGTCGATCCAATCGCGCAAGACGCCGATCTGCTGTTTGGAAAGCGGTTCGCCCTCGGCGGGCATCATGCGATCGGCGTCTAAACCGGCGACGAGCTGAATCAATAGCGAATCGCCGCTATTTCCTGGGACGATGGCGGGGCCGGAGTCGCCGCCTGTGACCAAGTCGGCCCGACTTTGGATTTTGAGCGACCCGTTGGGCTCGTCATCGGAGTGGCAGCGAACGCAGTGCTGCGAGAAGATGGGAAACACGTCGCGGCGAAAATTAATGGCGACTTTTCCCGGCTCCGGTGAATCAGTCGCATCAAGCCCGTGAATTGGACCGCTGGGAACCGCCTGTTCCCCATTGGGCCTCGGCTCAACATCTGTCTGACCGGTGTAGTTGATATTGCTAATTGTCACCCGAAAGACGTCGGCCACGTTCTCGCGCCATTGCAGATAGCCAAAGCGGTCGAAGACGTCGTCGGCAACGAACGTCGTCGCGGCGCTTGTCGAATAGTCGCCGATGCTCGCATGAATCTTGCCGGCGCCATCGTACGAAAACTTGAAGCGATAAGTCCCGTCCGGGATATTTGCGTCCGCCGACTTCGCGCCGCCGCGAGTCAGATTCGCCACGACTGTTTTCGTGCCATCGTCAAATTGAAGCTGCCAACGCAGCGTTTTAGCGTCGGGCGTATCCGCAGCTCCCATTCCGAGCCGCCGTCGCGGGTTGTCGCTGTCGTAGAAGCCAAGGAAAAACTCGGGGTCCAGCGTCGCCTTGGATCGGGAAAACGTGATAGTCCCTGATGCTGACAAAGCGTCCCAAAAATCGAACGGCCCTTTGGATAGGCTGGCGTCCGACAGAAATGCGTCGGGGTGCCGCGACTGGAAGGTTCCACCGGCCAAGGTGGGCGACAGCACTCGATAGTCATTTTTGCCAGCCGCCGCGCCGCCCGCATTGTTCTTGCCCACCCAGTCCCGAAGATCCGCGGGCGCAGCCAAAACGCACGGAGCAAGGCAGACGGCGATCAGCGCCGCAATTCTGCCGTGCGATCCAGATTTGGGGACATGACCTCTCATGCAACGCCTCGAATAGAGCAGGCAATTCTATGCATCGACGAGATACCGATCGAGCCATTCCAGCACCAGTGCTCTCATCTCCGGCGTTTCTTCGTGCCCGCAGTTGAAAAGTTCAATGCGGCAATCTTCCTCTCGTCCGTGCTTCTCATATAGCGGCAATAGGTGACGGCGCACTTTCTCGACGCCGGCGGGCGGCGTGAGGGCGTCTCGCCGTCCATTCAGGCTCAGCCGCGGGCGGGGGACGATGAGCTCGTTGATCTCGGCGGTCTGGAAATGCTCCAGCAACCGCGGTACGTAGTAGTAGATGCCATGGTGGCTGAGCCCGCCAGCGCGAATTAATTCCTCGAGATCGGTCAAGCAACAGAGATCAATGCACAATTTGATTCGCTCATCGAGCGCCGCCAACCACCAGGCCTTGCTCGAACCCATCGAAATGCCAAACGCGCCGATCCGTTGCGAATCGACCTCGTCGCGCGACAACAGATAGTCCAGCGCTCGGTGCTCGTCGAAGACCATCCTGCCCCATAAAACTTGGCCGCGCAAGAGCATTTCCTTGAAATCATCTTCTTGGCCGACGAAGCCGTCGGCGTTGCGCTTCCGCTCGCCAAATCCCCAGGCGTCCACAGCGAGCGCTACGATCCCCTTCTCGGCGAAGACTGGAGCGTAAGCCGGCAACACCTTTCGGCCGACCAACAGCTCTTGCTTGCCCGTATCGTAATCACCGCCATGCCAATGCATATAAAGCAGCCCGGGGGCCTTCGGCGGACGCTTATCGGGCAACAGCAGCAGCGCGGGGGCGGGATCGTGCCCGTTAAGGTCGAGCACCAGATGCTCCAACGTGTAACCGGGCCCTTTCTCGGTACGTACCAAGCGCGGCTCGCCCGGTTGATGATCCCAAGGCAAATCACCCAAGAGCGACCATAGCTCCTTACGCCGCGCTTGCTGATGCGTGGAGAATTCGCAGTTCGCTTCATGGGCCGGCGATGCAGGCGAGAATTTCATGGCAAGGGCTCCAGAAACCGCTGCGCAAAGCAAATCGCGACGCCGCATTTTGATCTCCCATGAATGAATTGCAGTGCCGCCAGGACAATCGACGCGACGCCCATTGACGCCGACGTATCGCGAAAAAACACGGTTTGTTGATAACATTGTTTCATGGAGCGCCGCCGACGCGCGATCGGTGGCGCGGCAGAGCTTGGAAGCTCAACGCACTGTCGGTAAAATTGCACCATCGCATCGAGTTCTACCGGCAATCGGTGGCGGCCCGTTTGAACGACTCGCACAAGTAACGCGGCTCCTGCTCTCAGGTCTGGCCGTAATCGGCCGAGCGAATGCCCCGACTTCCTTATCTGGCCAGACGAAAAAGCTCGCTACGAGCGTACCGTTATAAAGCTGAACGGCGGCAGGCGCTCGGTCGTCGCCCGGCGTATCGAGGAGCACTTGAGGCTCGCTCCAAGAGAAGCCACCGTCTTCCGACCGCATGATGTGGGCTCGGCCGCCACCGGGGGCTTTAACCGGAGCGAAGCCAGAGTTGCGCCACATTTTCTTCATGAAGCGGCGTCGGCGGCGAGCCGAGCCATTATCCCGAGGTTAAGGTCAACAACATCGCGCCAGAATTAGTGCGGGGCACGCAGCTCCATCCGACCATGCCCGTAAAGCCTTGCTAACGGCTCCGGTTCAAGGACGCGAGGCCCGACCATGGTGCGGCGGTACTCGGCGTGCAACGTCTAATCCTCGGTGGGAACAATTTCAACCTGTGGTGGAACGCTCGCGGGCTACTACTGCGTCGCTTGTCCGTCCAAACGAAACTTATCCATTGTAACGCTCTGATCCTTCCCGTACGGGTCGTGAGCGCCAATGTGGGCGAACATGTAAATCGTTCCGTCGGCGGTTTGAAAGCCGTGGGGGTAGTAGTGCGTTCTGAACGGCGCGTCCCGCCCCTCGAGCTTCAGCAGATGCCACGTCTTGCCGGCATCCTCGGTCCAGTGAATCCCGTTGGTCGCCAGGTGGAGAACCAGCCCCTCGCGCGTGGCAAGCAGCTCGGGATGGCCCGAGTGCTGCAGTTCCGAGCGGCCGAGGTCCTCGACGGTCCAACTCTCGCCTTGCTTCTGGAGCCGTGCTTGCCAACGAGCTTGTTTTTCCCGGTCCGCGGGGTCTAGCCGCCGGAAGACGGCGAGAAGATCGCCGTTATCCAGCTCGGCGACGTCCCATTCTTCGCCGCCCCAGGTATCTCGTTCGTCTTCCGGGGCAATTTCCAGCGGCGGGCTCCAGGACTTTCCGTCGTCCTCAGAGACCATCAGCAGCGGGCGCCAATGGGCGGTTAACTCTTCGCCGGTTACGGTCGACGATTCGACCGAGGCGATGCCGCCCAGGGCGATCATGCGGCCATCTCGCAATCGCCGCAGGCGCGTGATGCGGTACGTACACTCATCGGCGGGGAGCAGCACTTGCCGCTCGCCCCAGGTTTGGCCGCCGTCGCTCGACCGCTGGAGAAAGCCGGTCTTCGGCACGTCGGGGTCCAGCGGCATGTGATAACCGAACGCCGCCCGCAGCAGCGTGCCGTCGGGCAAGGCAATTTGAGGCCCCCCTTGGCTCATTTGCCCTCCGGGCGTATGGAACAGTTCGGCGCCCGTTTGCTTCCACGTCTTTCCCTCGTCGACGGAACGCAGGTAGACATTGTGCATATCGAGATCGGTGAAGTCGTAGTCCGATCGGCCCGGTGGCGGCCAACTCCATTTCGCTTGCAACTCTTTGGAGATCGCCCGTCGGCCTTCAAGCGGCCCGGTGGCCTGCGTGAAGCACGTCATGAAGCTCTCGTCGGGCATCGTCCACGCGCCTACCCAGCAGGT
>JBGSYU010000151.1:0-1682 GCA_041750715.1 Lacipirellula sp. | reverse complement strand
GCCGGTCGCGGCGCGGGGCTTCATATCCCACATATCGATCGTCGGCGGCCCGCCGCCCATCCACAGCAGGATGCACGACTTATGATTCCGCTTCAGCTCGTCGGCGCTGAGCCGCAGCGAATGCGTAAGCGCCAGCGCCGGAGCCGCTAAAGCGGAAGCGCCCGCCAGATGCGACATGAAATGCCGACGCGACATCCCGCGTGGAGTGGTGAAGTACATAGCGTTGCACCGAAAAAAAGGTTACGCGACCAGTGTTGCCCTAACCCCGACCTAGCTAGGTCGGGGCTGCTGCGCTATCGATAAAGTTACATCACTGCGCAGCCTAGTGAATCAGTATAAACTCATTGCTATTGAGCACCGCCCACCACACGTCTTGCAGCGTCTCGACGACGTTGCCGTAGCGTGAAGCCAACAGTTCGTTGCAGACGTTCGTCTCGTCCTTTCCCGGCGACCTGCTTAGCGCGGCCCGGTACAGGTAGTTGATCTTCTCCTTGTCCGAGAGTTCCGCATCGTTGGCGATTTTGTCCAGAAACCCGCCGCTGTCGGTGCTGCACGCCCGGCGGACCAGCTCGCCGTTCATCATCGTCAGGGCCTGCGGGATCGACCCGTTAAACGTCGTCGCCTCGGTTCCTTCGTCGTTGCCCAGGGCCGTCGTGAACTGATCGAGCCACCGCGCTTTCATCGACCCGCGGTCGAACTTCTTCAGCCCCGCGTCGGCGCGGGTCGCCGCCAGCAGCGATTCGTACAACTGCTCGGCCTGCATTTGCCGCACGTAAAATTTACTGAACAACGGCGGCCGGCCAAGCTCCGGGTCGTCGTCCTTGTTGCCCGCCGCCGCCTGGCTGCTCAGGGCGTACGGCTCGCTCAGTACGATCCACCGCATCAATTGCTTCATGTCGAACCCCGAACTACGGAAGGCCGCGGCCAATTCCGCGAGCAGTTCCGGATGCGACGCCGGATTGTGCGAACCCATGTCGTCGATCGGCTTGGTAAACCCATAGCCGAAGAAGTGGGCCCACATCCGATTGACCGCCGCCGCTTCGAGCGATGACGAATCGAGCATCAGCTTGGCCAACTCCTGCCGCCGATGCACCTGGGCGAGCCGCCCGCTGTTGCCGAACTCCGGCCCCTTGTCCGCAAACCTTTCCGCCAGCGCCGTGCCGTCGACGAACACCGGATACGCGACCGACAACTGCCCATTCCGCAGCTCGTAGAACGTCGGCGCCGAATACAGCGCGTCTCGATCGCGATCGACCAGCTTGCCATCGCGCATTTCTAAAAATACCTCGCGGCGATTGTCGCCGCCGAGCATTTTTCCTTCGCCGGCGAAATCGACGTCGGTCACCGTCGCCAAGCGCGCCCGGCTGGCCTCGTACCGCTCGACGTTGACCCGCGTCTGCCGGAAGAAGGCGTTAAGCTCCCAGAATTGGTTCTGCTTGTGTTCGTTAAAGGGGTGATTGTGGCACTGCGTACACTGCACGCTCATCCCCAGAAAAATCTGCGCCGTCTTCGCCGCCGCCTGCACGCCCCCTTCTTCGAGCTTTTCGACCAGGAAGTTTACGGCCCCGTTGTAGTCGTCCATGGCCGGCCGGGCGCCGCCGGTCGCCGTCACCAGCTCGCGAACCATCACATGGTAGGGCTTGTTCTCCAGGAAGCAGCCTTCCAGGTATTCCGTCATGCCG
>JBGSYU010000150.1:0-4042 GCA_041750715.1 Lacipirellula sp. | reverse complement strand
CGGCTTCGACGCCGACATGGGCGCCGAGGCGATTCGCAAGCTCTTGCAGAATCTCGACCTGGTGAAGCTCAGCGAACAGCTCCGCGTCGATCTGCGCGAGACCGGGTCGAAACAGAAGGCGAAGGATCTGATCAACCGGCTCAAGACGGTCGAGTCGATTCGCGACTCGGACAACAAGCCGGAGTGGATGGTGCTGGACGTGATCCCCGTGATTCCGCCCGATCTGCGTCCGCTAGTGCTGCTGGACAGCGGCAACTTCGCGACGAGCGATCTGAACGACCTGTACCGCCGCATCATCAACCGCAACAACCGGCTGAAAAAGCTGGTCGACCTGAACGCCCCCGAGGTCATCATCCGCAACGAAAAGCGGATGCTGCAGCAATCGGTCGACGCGCTGTTCGACAACAATCGCTGCAAGCGCCCGGTGCTAGGCTCCAGCAATCGCCCGCTGAAGTCGCTCACCGACATGATCAAGGGCAAGCAGGGCCGGTTCCGCGAGAACCTGCTCGGCAAGCGCGTCGATTACTCGGCCCGCTCGGTGATCGTGGTCGGTCCGCGGCTGAAGCTGCACCAGTGCGGCTTGCCGAAGAAGATCGCGCTGGAGTTGTACCAGCCGTTCATCATCCGCCGGCTTAAAGAACTGGGCCACGCCGATACGATCAAGTCGGCCAAGAAGATGCTGGAGCGCAAGGACGACGAGGTGTGGGATATCCTCGAAGAGGTGATCACCAATCACCCCGTGCTGCTGAATCGCGCCCCCACGCTGCACCGCATGGGCATCCAGGCGTTCGAGCCGACGCTGGTCGAGGGGAACGCCATTCAGCTTCACCCGCTGGTGTGCAAGGGTTTTAACGCCGACTTCGACGGCGACCAGATGGCGGTCCACTTGCCGCTGTTGATCGAGGCGCAGGTCGAAGCCCACACGCTGATGATGAGCACGCATAACATCTTCAGCCCCTCCAACGGCGCCCCGATTATCAGTCCGTCGCAAGACATCGTCATGGGTTGCTATTACCTGACGATGGGCGTGCCCGAGGAAAAGGGCGACGGCATGATTTTCAGCTCGATGAACGAGGTGGAGACCGCCTACGCCGCCGGCAAGGTGGGCACGCACGCCCGGATCAAGGTGCGACTGCCGAAGCACCGCAACATGCGCGACGAGTTCGAGAAGAAAACCGGCTTCGGCAATCGCGTCGAAACGACGGTCGGCCGCGTGCTGTTCAACGCCATCCTGCCCAAGGGAATGCCGTTCTACAACATCGCCATGCGATCGAGCGAGTTGGCCAAGGTGATTAGCGACTGCTACGAAATCCTCGGCCGCCGGCAGACGATCGAACTGCTGGACGACATGAACCAGATCGGCTTCCGCCAAAGCACGCTCAGCGGGCTGTCGTTCGCCACCGACGATCTGATCACCCCGGAGAACAAGGGGAAGATCATCGGCGAGGCCGACAAGATGGTGATGAAGTTCAACAAGCTGTTCCAGCGCGGCGTCATCACGGAGTTGGAGCGGTACAACTCGGTGCTCGACGCCTGGACGCATGCTCGCGAGCAGATCACCACGGAGATGATGGCCGGGCTGGAGACCGACTTCCGCACCGGCGGGTACGTCAATCCGATCTTCCTGATGGCCCACTCCGGCGCCCGTGGCGGCGTCGAACAGATGCGGCAGCTCGGCGGTATGCGCGGGCTGATGGCCAAGCCGTCCGGCAAGATCATCGAGACGCCGATCAAGGCGAACTTCCGCGAAGGCCTGACCGTGCTCGAGTACTTCAGCTCGACGCACGGCGCCCGCAAGGGTCTGGCCGACACCGCTCTTAAGACCGCGGACTCTGGCTACCTCACCCGCAAGCTGGCCGATGTGGCGCAGAACGTGGTCATCACGCAAGAAGATTGCGGCACGACCCAAGGCATCACCAAGGGCACGATCTACCGCGGCGAAAAGGTGGAGGTGAATCTCGCCGACTCGATCAAGGGCCGCGTGAGCCGGGCGAACATCGTCAACCCGATCACCGACGAAGTGGTCGTTCACGAGAACGAGATGATCACCGGCGACATCGGCCGCAAGATCGAGCAGATGGGCCTGGAGAAGATTCAGGTTCGCAGCCCGATGACCTGCGACGCGTCACTAGGCGTGTGTCGCCGCTGCTACGGCATGGACATGTCGACCGGCTCGATGGTGGAAGAGGGGATGGCGGTGGGCATCATCGCCGCGCAGAGCATCGGCGAGCCGGGCACGCAGCTTACGATGCGTACGTTCCACATCGGCGGCATCGGCCAGCACGACGTGGAAGAGAGCGACATCAAGGCCAAGAAGGGCGGCATCGCCAAGACGGCTCGCTTGAAGATCGTCATCAACGACGCCGGCCAGCAAGTGGTGCTCTCGCGCAATGGCGAGATCGCGCTGGTCGACGAACGTGGCCGCGAAGTCGAGAAGTACGAGGTGCCGACCGGCGCCGTGCTTCGCGTGGCGGAAGACGAGATGGTGGCGGCCGGCCAGACCGTCTGCGAGTGGGACCCGCACAGCATTCCGATTCTCGCCGAAACGGGCGGCAAGATCCGCTTCGAGGACCTGATCGACGGCGAGACGATGCGCGGCGAGAAGGACCCTAGCGGCAAGCTCCGCTACGTGATCATGGAGCACAAGGGCGACATGCATCCGCAGCTTGTGGTCGAAGACCCCAAGGACGGCAAGATTCTCGACTTCTACTACATGCCCGAACGGGCCCACTTGGAAGTCGATGAAGGCCAGGTCATCACCCCCGGCACATTGGTGGCGAAGACGCCGCGCGAGGCCTCCGGCACGCAGGACATCACCGGCGGTCTGCCGCGGGTGACGGAAATTTTTGAAGCTCGCAAGCCGAAGGACCCGGCGGTGATCGCGGAGATCGACGGCGCCGTGGAACTCTTGGGCGAGAAGAAGCGCGGCAAGCGTTCGATCATCGTCCGCAGCGAGACGGGCATCGAGCGCGAGCACCTCGTGTCGCACTCGAAGCACTTGCGGGTTCACGCCGGCGACACTGTGCGAGCCGGCGAAGCCTTGGTCGACGGGCCGCTGGTGCCCCACGATATTCTGCGTATCTCCGGCGAGGAGGCGGTGCAGCAATACCTCACCCGCGAGATTCAGAACGTCTACCGTAGCCAGCGCGTGGAGATCAACGACAAGCACATCGAGATCATCGTCTCGCAAATGCTGCGCAAAGTGAAGATCGAGACCCCCGGCGACACCGACCTGCTGCCCGGCGCCGTGATGGACAAGTTCGACTTCCGCACGGCGAACGAAACGGTCGCTAAGGCGCTGAAGATCACGCACCGCGGCGACAGCGAGTTCGCCGAAGGCGCGATCGTGCCCAAGGACGTGCTGGAGCAGACCAACGCGACGATCGAATCGCTGGGCGGCGACGTGGCCAAGGGCACGAAGCCGAAGATGGCGACGGCGAGCACGCAGCTCCTCGGCATCACCAAGGCGTCGGTGCAGTCGAGCAGCTTCATCTCGGCGGCCAGCTTCCAGGAAACGACCAAGGTGCTGACCGAAGCGGCGCTGGCCGGGCGCACCGACTACCTGGTCGGCCTGAAGGAAAACGTCATCCTCGGCCATCTCATTCCCGCCGGCACCGGCTTCCACACCGTGCAGGAGTCGGAAGTGCGGATTCAGCCGGCGGCGCTCGAGGCTCTCGCGTCGGAGAAGGAGCGCGTGCTGGAGCGTTCGTTCCCGCTGCTGGAATCGGCGCTGCGTGGCAGCGGCGATGGAAGCTCCGCAGCCTCCGATGGCAACGGCCAACGCGAATCCCGCCAGACCGCGCCGAAGGGCCTCGACGCCCTGCTAGGCGAAACCGGCGGCGACAGCGTCGCCAACGAGTAAATAGCACGGCCATCCTGGCCGTGATTGATTGAGATAGCGCAGCGAGCGGGGGGCGTAAGCCCCCCGCTTTGCGTTAGAGCTAGTCTAGCCGGGTTCGTCCCAAGGGTTGATAATCATACTAATAGGGACGCGCATGGAGATTCGCTATTTTCTAGATCCCGATAGCGGCGAGCCGCACAT
>JBGSYU010000149.1:0-10314 GCA_041750715.1 Lacipirellula sp. | reverse complement strand
GTCTCCTGACTCCTGACTCCTCTTTTTTCTTTACTGCACGGCAGGCAGCGATTCTAACGCGCGCCCTCCCGGCGGCAGCGTACCGCTACCGGTCGATGGCGGCACGAGAATCCCCGGCGGCATCGCTTCCGGCGCAAGCGTCGTTCCTGGCATCAACGGCCCGCCAGGGGCCGGCGCTCCGGGCGTCGCCATCGTCGGCGGACCGAGCACGGGGGTGGCCCAAGGCAACGCGGCATTGGCCGGCAACACGGCGACTTGCTGCGTCGCCGAACGCAGTTGCTCGCCAGCCGCAATGAGCTGATCGGTCGGCTTGATGATCTGCGGCTGCAAATTAAACGACACCGTGCGGAAGTCCTGGATTTCGTTCGGCGCCAAGTTCTCGCTCACGAAGTCGATCGGCGGGATCTGGTACCAGGGCGCTGGGATCGGCTGGTTGATCGTGAGCGTTTCGTACCCCGGCTTCACGAGCCGAATCTCGCGCGTGCCGTAATAGATAAAGCTGGTCGCGCAGGGCGTAGGCCCGATGGGCTGATTGTCGACGTAGACCATGGCCCCCGGCGGATTGCTGCGGATCATGAGCCGGCGCCGCACGCAGCCCGGCAAGACGGTGAGCGCAACGATCGCCAGGATCGCCAACGTGCGGCCAACGCGTCTTGTGTCCGGCGGGGAATGATCCATGAACGAGTCCGGCGCATACGATGAGACAAGAAAGCGGCGGAAGTGTAGTGGCGGCGGCCTGCGGTTGCCATGGCGGTTGAAACGCCGTCAATTAGCCCCCGGTCACTGACCGGGGGCTAAATACTGTAGGGCGCCGGCAGTTGCTAGCTGCTTTACCCGCCGATTAAGATGAGCCATTGCAACCCACCGCTGGAAGAGGCGCGCCCCGGTGTCAAAACCTACGACCAAAATCACTCGCTCGGCTGGCGGCTTGCGGTGCGCTGCGGTGAGCGACGTCGGCATGCGACGCGCCAGCAACCAGGACTCCCTGGCCATTTCACTGGCCGACGACGACCGCGACTGGCGTTCCCGCGGGCATCTGTTCGTGGTGGCCGACGGCATGGGCGCCCATGCCGCGGGGGAGCTCGCCAGTCAGATCGCCGCCGACAACATTCCCCACGCGTACCAAAAGCGCCGCGACCTGCCGCCCTGCGAGTCGATCATCGCCGCGGTCCACGACGCCAACGCGAAGATCAACGCCAAAGGCCAGAACAGCGTCGACTTCCACGGCATGGGCACCACTTGTAGTTGCCTGCTGCTGCTGCCCGACGGCGCCATGGCGGCCCATGTCGGCGATAGCCGCGTCTACCGCCTGCGGGGCCACACGATCGAGCAGCTCACGTTCGATCACAGTCTCGTCTGGGAGATGGCCGCCGCCGGTCACGCCACCGAAGAAGACGTACCCGCGTACGTGCCTAAGAACGTGATCACTCGCTCGCTGGGGCCAAACCCCACGGTCAACGTCGATCTCGAGGGTCCGTTGCCCATCCGCGCCGGCGACCGCTTTCTGTTGTGTAGCGACGGGCTCACTGGGCCGCTCAATCCGAAACTCATCGGGATGGTCCTCGCGTCGTTGCCGCCGGAGGAAGCCGCCCAAACGCTGGTCGACCTGGCGAACCTGCTGGGCGGGCCCGATAACATCACGGTCGTCGTGGCCGAAGTGGCCGATCCGGCGAGCCTTGGCCAAGAAGGTTCCCGGCCTTGGACCGACGCCGTGACTTCGCTTCCGAGCGCCAACGGCCCTCGTGCGCCCTGGTGGCTCGGCGGCCTGCTCGCCCTGGCGATGATGGCCGGCGTGCTCCTGGTGGCGCGGGACTACGCCTCGGTCGCCATCGGCATGGGGATGTCGGTCGTTGCCGGCGCGGTCGCCGCTTGGGCGCTTCGCCGCAACATGCCCGGCGAATCCCCTTGCAATGGCGTTCGTGGTCACCACGGCAAGGCTCCCTATCGCAGCTACGCCGTCGCTCCCAGTGCGCAGAACATCGAAATGCTCAGCGACATCGTTCGCCAGTTGGAAGACCTCGAAGCCCAACGGAGCTGGCCGTTCGACTGGAACGAAGTCCACGCCGATCGTCACGCCGCGCACAAGGCGATCGCGTCCGGCGACTTCACTGCGGCCGTGGTCGCGTACTCCAGCGCCGTCCGCCGGCTGATGCAGGCCGTTCGCGCCACGCGCCCCGACCCGCCCAGCGGCTCTGGGATCAATCTGAACGCGGGTTGATAGCACCCAACTGTCATTCCGTTCCGGGCCGCGCATCTGCTAAAGTGCCGCCCCCATGCGGATCCTCACGCGCTACATCCTGGTCGAGCTTATCACCGCCTTCGTGGTGATTCTCGTCAGCATGACGGTTTTCATCTTCCTCGGCTTGGTGGGCAAGGAAGCCGTCGAGAACGGCCTCACGCTCTGGCCGATCCTGCGGATGCTTCCCTACATGCTGCCGCAGGCGATGCAGTTCGCCGTGCCGGGGGCCTTGCTGCTGGCCACGACGAGCGTGTACGGCCGCGTCGCTTCCTCCAACGAAATCGTGGCGATCAAGTCGCTAGGCATCACGCCTATGGTGATGATCTGGCCGACGCTTACGCTGTCGTGCGTGGTGAGCCTCGCCGCGGTCGTGCTGAACGACGTGGCCGTCTCCTGGGGCCGCGGCGGCGTCGATCGCGTCATCCTCGAATCGCTTGAAGAAATCGCCTACGCCAAGCTGCGGTCCTCGCACAGCTTCAGCACCGATCGGCTCACGGTCCATGTGAAGCGGCTGGAAGGCAAGCGTTTGATTCGCCCGACCATTCAGATCAAGTCGTCGGACGGCCGCCCGCCGTCGCTCATTACCGCGGAGGCCGCGGAACTGCACGCCGACGCGGCCGCCGGGGCCGTCTCGATCAAGCTGTTCAACACCGACGGCAATTTCGACGGCTGGAGCATTTCGCATCCCGGCGAATTCGAGCGATCCTTCTCGATGGAAGAGTTTACCGGTCTTAACCGTGGCGACCGGCACCCCACCGCCTACGCGCTCAGCGAACTCGCCGCCGCAAAGACCGGACAAACGCACTACCTCGCCCGACTTCACGGCGAGATGGCGGCCGACGCGGGCTCGGCGCTGCTGTTCGGCCGGATCGGCGACCTTTCGCAGGCGCAGTGGCATTCCCGCGAGGAAGAAGTCGTCTACGCGCAGCGCACCAAGCATCGCCTGTTCACGGAGCCGTACCGCCGCTGGGCGAACGGCTTCAGTTGTCTGGGATTTGCGATTATAGGGGCGCCGATGGCGATTCGCCGCCGCCACGGCGAGTTTTGGGGTAGCTTCTTCGCGTGCTTCTTGCCGATTTTGCTGGTGTACTATCCGCTGCTGGTCGGCTGCTTGGACCGCGCCAAAAATGGCGACCTTCCACCGCAAGCCGTCTGGCTGGGCAACATCGTTCTCGCCGCATGGGGCGTGTGGCTGCTGCGGCGAGTCATCCGATTCTAACGAAAATGTAATGTCTGAGCGTTGACGACGATGGCGACCGCGGCGATTATTCGGCCATTGCTTCACGCCGTCGCACGCCTGGAATGTCTCCCGCATGAATTCGATGACCAGCGCAGCTTTCTCCACTTCGCATCAGCCCGACGCCGGCGAAGGTCCGTGGCAAAAAATCGCTGCCTGGCTGGTCTACCGCCGAGTTCGCCTGACGCTTGCCGTCTTCGCGATCCTGCTGGTTGAAGACGTGCTTATCGGCGTCAAGCCGCATGGGATTTTCGCTTACCGCGATCCGGAAGCGGTGCTGGGTTGCATGCTGATCTTTGCGGGACTGGCCGTCAGGTCGTGGTCGGCCGGCCTGCTACGCAAGAACCGCGAGCTGACGACCATCGGCCCCTACGCGCTCGTCCGCAATCCGCTGTATGTCGGCTCGTTCCTGATTATGTGCGGCTTTACCACGCTCATCGACGATCTAGAAAACATCTTTTTCGTACTGGGCCCCATCGCTGGACTGCTCTACTTGCAGGTGTTGTACGAGGAACGGCACATGGCCAAGCTTTTCCCCTCGCAGTGGCCCCAATACGCCTGCACCGTCCCCCGATTCTTCCCGCGTTCGCTGCCAAGCGCCGCCTTCGCCCCCTGGGACGCGAACCAGTGGCTCGGCAGCCGCGAATACAACGCCCTAGGCGCCACCCTACTAGGCATGCTGGCGGTCGAGCTCTGGCGGCTGAGCTAGCAATCCTCCTCAAGCGAGCCGGGGCGTCGCCGCCCCCGGCGCCCTCGCACACTGTCCTTGCCGCGTCTTCCGCTCCGCGTGTAGACTGCCCGCCCCGCGAAAGGCTTCAGGACGAAGCCCCCTGGCTCGCTTTGTGAAGCGCCGAGCCGCGTCCGCGACAAGGAGGTCGCCCCGTGCTCCTCGATTGGCCCATCCGTACCAAACTCAAGCTGGGCCTGGGCCTGTTGCTGGTGACCGTGCTCGCGCTGTTCGGCAGCGCCTACTACGGATTGTACGCCTATCGGGGCTTGGTCCGCAGCCTGTCGTGGCGCTCCGCCGAGCTGCCGCTAGCCAGTGAAGTGCAGGCGTCGGTCAGCAACCTGCGGGTGACGCTCAGCCAGGCTCAAGAGCGACTGGAGTTTCCCCTGTTCGCCGATGATTCGCAAAGCGACCAGCAAGCAAAGTGGCTCGGCGATCAGTGGAGCACGCAACTCATTGCGCTCGCCGATGCGCTCGATGGCTACCGAAAGCAGCTCCAGCTCAACTCCGCCGACCCCGTCTCGCGGCTGGCAGACGACAGCGACGAGTGGGACACGCTGGGCCGCATCGACCAGGTAGTCGCGAAGCTACAGCACGAGTCCCCCGCCGCCTTCCTCAATGGCGGGTCCATCGGAAAACTTCGGCAAAACGTCGAAGAACTCCATCGGCTTGCGACCGCGTTGCCGAGCCACTTGCACCTGCGGATGCAACACCTGGTGAGCGACGTTCGGTCGCAGTACCGCACGGCGATCGTGGCCGCCTGGGTGAACGTCATCGTCGCCGTCGTGCTTTTGGGCGCCGCCCGCCGCGTGTTCTACAAGTGGTTCGCCGACCCGCTGCATACGCTGGTTCACGGCTCGCGAAAAGTGGCGGCCGGCAACTTCGACCACCGCATCGAGCTTAACACGGGCGACGAAATCGGCGAGCTGGCCGACGCCATGAACGCCATGACCGATCGCTTCCGCGAAATTCGCGACGACCTCGACCGCCAGGTGCAAGAGCGAACCAACGAGGTCGTCCGCAGCGAGCAACTGGCCAGCGTCGGCTTCCTGGCCGCCGGCGTGTCGCACGAGATCAACAATCCGCTGGCGTCGATCGCCCTGTGCAGCGAGTCGCTCGAAGGCCGCTTGCAAGATTTGTTGGACGGCGCCGACCCCGCCCGGGCCGAGGACGTTCAGGTCGCACGCAACTATCTGCAAATGATCCAGCGCGAAGCCTTCCGCTGCAAACAGATCACCGAAAAGCTGCTCGACTTCGCCCGCCGCGGCGATAGCCAGCGCCACGCCGCCGACCTGCGCGAGCTGGCCGAAGGCGTAATCGACATGGTCCAGCACCTGGGGCAGTACCAAGACAAGCGGCTGGAACTGGTCGCCGGACCGCCGGCTATTGCGGACGTGAACGCTCAAGAGATTAAGCAGGTCGTGCTGAACCTGATCACCAACGGCCTTGAAAGTCTCGACGCCGGCGGAGCCGTGCGCGTCTCGGTCGAGCGCGATGCTCAGTCCGCTCGCGTCATCATCGAAGACGACGGCTGCGGCATGAGCGAAGACGTTCGCAAACACCTGTTCGAGCCGTTCTTCACCCGCCGCCGTTCGGGACAGGGCACCGGTCTCGGTCTGTCCATCACTCATCGCATCATCGAAGAGCATCGCGGCCGCATCGACGCCGTGAGCGACGGCCCCGGCCGCGGCTCGCGGTTTGTCGTGACGCTACCCGCATCTAGCGCGAACAAGGAGACGCATCATCGCTACCAAGCCGCCTAGCCCCCAGGGCCTGACTCTACTGTTCGCCGACGACGAGCCCTCGCTGCAGGAGCTGATGAAGCTCGAGCTGCCGCGATTGGGGCACCGCGCCACCGTCTGCCCCGACGGCATGACGGCCGTCGCCGCGCTGGAGCTTAACACCTACGACTGCATCATCGTCGATCTCGACATGCCCGGCCTGGACGGCATCGGCGTGATCGCCAAGTGCAAGGAGCAGTCGCCTGAGACCGAGGCCGTCGTCCTCACCGGCAAGAGCTCGCTGGAAACGGCGATCGCCGCGCTGCGGCACGGCGCTTTCGATTACCTCACCAAGCCCTGTCGGCTGATCGAGATTGAGGCGCTGCTAAAGCGGGTCGTCGACAAGAAACGGCTTCAGCAGAAGAACCGCGCGCTGGAACACCAGGTTCGGCGCCTCGAAGGTAGCCAACGCCTGATCGGCAGCACTCCCGGCATGCAAAAAGTCCGCATGCTCATCGAGCGCGTCGCCCCCACCAGTTCAACCGTGCTGATCCTCGGCGAGACCGGCACCGGCAAGGAGCTGGTCGCTCGCTCGCTGCACGACCACAGCCCCCGCGTGGACATGCCGTTCGTCGCCATCAACTGCGGCGCCCTTCCGGAGACGCTCATCGAGAGCGAACTGTTCGGCCACCGCAAGGGGGCCTTCACCGGCGCCGACGATCACCGCGTCGGTCTGTTTGAAGTGGCCCACGGCGGCACGATCTTTCTGGATGAGATCGGCGAGCTGCCCAAGGCGATGCAGGCCAAGCTGCTGCGGGTGCTCGAAAGCGGCGAAATCCGCCGCGTGGGCGAGAACAAGCCGGTGATGGTCGACGTGCGCGTGGTGTGTGCGACGCACCGCAACCTGCCGGAGATGGTCGCCGCCGAGGAGTTCCGCGAAGACCTGATGTACCGCATCAACACGTTCGAGATCACGCTGCCGGCGCTCCGCGAGCGGATCGACGACGTAGCGGAACTTGCCCAGCACCTGTTAGCCCGTCACCGCCGCGGCAAAGACGCCGGCGCCACCGTGGCCGACGACGCCATCGAAGCCCTCAAGCACCACGTCTGGCCCGGCAACGTCCGCGAGCTAGCCAACGTCATCGAGCACGCCACCATCCTCTGCGACAGCGGCCCCATCCGCCGCGAGCACCTGCCGCAACGCTTCGACAGCCGCCAGCTCATCGGCGCCGCCCGGCAAAAGCCGGGGCCGATCAGCCTCCGCGACCTCGAAATGGAAGCGATCCACGACGCCCTAGAACGCAACGGCGGCAACAAGCCGAAAGCGGCGGATCAACTGGGGATCAGCCTAAAAACGCTGTACAACAAGCTGAACCAAACGGGGACGCTGGAGAAGTCGGCCTGATTGGGTGCCGATTTTAGGAGCAACTGAAGCAATCAAAGTGAAAGAATTGCGATTTCCATGTGTTTGAGCATAGAATTCGAGAACGCCGAGAGACTTGACACCGACACAGATTAGTGTACATATGTATAAAAAGGCGCCGCCATGAAGTTCCAACCAGTTTCAGAAACGTCGCTTCCCAATGACGACAAGTTTAAGGAACTCATTCTTTACATATGTGAGCGATCGGAAGGCGACGCTCCATTTGGGGCGACAAAGCTTAACAAGCTACTCTTTTTTTCCGATTTTCTGTCCTATCGGCGATTTGGTAGATCGATCACAGGCCATACGTATCAAAGGCTGCGAAATGGCCCTGCGCCGCGAGCGCTGAAGCCGATCATGCAACGTCTTGAGGAGGAACATGCAGTAGCGCAGGCCAATCGCGACTACCATGGACGCGAGCAAAAGCGAACATTGGCTCTTCGAGAGCCGAATCTAGATATTTTCCACGCGAGAGAGATTGCATTGGTTGATGATTTCATCAACGAATTCTGGGGCATGAATGCGACCCAAATCAGCGAACTCTCGCATGAGTTTCGCGGTTGGCAACTCGCCGAGGATGGCGAAGATATTCCGTACGAAATGTCGCTCGTCGAGTTTGAGCGGCCTTCCGAGGTTAGCATTCAACTCAGTGAAGAAGAACTAGCCGAATTGACCCGACTGAGGCAGGAGTGCGGTTGAGACGATGCCTAAAAGGAAAGTCGTTAAGCACCCGAACTACGAGTTGGCCGTAGCGAATCTAGCGGAAGAGTTTGATCGAGCGCGTGAGATTATTGCGGGTGCGGAATGGTCGATTCAACGCTCGCCCGAGTCTGACGGAATCAGAATCAAGGATATTGACGTTTGGCAAGCCAAGCTCCTAGCGCCGAGTTTTCCGAGCCAACTTATCTTCTATGTGTTCGATGACGAGAAGGTGACGTTTCTCACGATCAAGAACGACGACTAACAATCTCATCACTGTGATGTACCGCGGCTGCTTTCAGCCGCGGGCGTCTCCTTCACCCCACCTTCCGAATCACCCCCGTCACCACCCCCACCCCCAGCACCTGCACGTCGCGTGCGTAAATCGGCTTCATCGAAGAGTTCGCCGGTTCGCGATCGGCCGTCACGCCTCGCGGAGCTTACGAATCGCCAACAGGTGCATCAGCGAGTCGCGATCCTTTGGCCGCTGGATGTGTTCCTTAATGCGAATCAGGTCATCGAGAGAAAGCACTTTGACCGTCCACGGCCCCAGTTGCATTTCAACGGCGTTTATCGCCGCCTCGTCGTACCCGCCGATCGGCTCGACATATCCAAGAAGATCGAAGGGCCCCTTTTCCGTGCTGAACGTAAAATTGTTCCCCAAAGCCAACGAGCGAGCGTCTAATATGAACGGCAAATCTGGCGGCGCCCCTCGCAACGTCGGTTTAAGAGCTTTGAGCGCCGTCGCAAGTCGCTCGAGGTTTCCCTCAGTTCTGCGGTAGCACACGTCGACGTCGTAGGTAACACGCGCACTGCCGAGGAGCGTTTCCGCTTGCCCGCCAATGACGATGAATTCCACGCCGCCTGCGATAAGCGGTTCAAGGATTTCCTCGGCGAGCGATCTTCTCTCGATGGAGTCGGCCATATTCAAGGAGTTGCAATGCACTGCGTCGGCATTCGTCACCCCGCCGAAGGCGAGCTAATGGCGACAATCGCAGATTCTCGCGAATGAGCGAAAGGTCGATGCCGTTTTCATCCTGTTCGCCATAGCCAAAGTACGGAGCGGGATTGAGGGGAATAACGTCGTCCATACCTTATATCGTACCTACTTCCTACCTGGACTGCCCCTGTCGTGTTGTCGCGGTCTCACCCCACCTTCCGAATCACCCCCGTCACCACGCCCAGCACCTGCACGTCCCGCGCGTAAATCGGCTTCATCGAAGAGTTCGCCGGCTGCAGCCGGATGCGGTTCGCCTCGGGGAACCAGTACTTAAGCGTCGCCTCGCCTTCGTCGGTCATGGCGACCACGATGTCGCCCTTGTGGGCCGTCTTGGTCTTCTTGCAGATGACGATGTCGCCGTCGGCGATTTGGGCCTCGATCATCGAGTCGCCTTTTACCTTCAAGGCGAAGGAGTTCTTTTTCGCCGGGAAGAATTCTTCGAGGTTGAGCCGCTCGGACTGTTCGATGGCTTCGGCTAAGCCGCCAGCGGCGATTTGGCCGACGAGCGGGAAGCCCTCGTCCTTACCCGCGTCGGTCAATTGGATCGCCCGCGACATGTTCGGCTCGCGGGTGATGATGCCCTTCTTCTCCAGCGCCTTGAGATGGCACATCACGCCATTAGGCGAGCTGATCTCAAAGTATTCGCCGATCTCCCGCACGGTGGGCCCGTAGCCGCGGTTGCGGATTTTGTCCTTGATGAAGTCGTAGACCTCCCGCTGGCGGGTGGTGAGCTGATCGAGTGACATCGGGCATCCCCTGAAAATGGCGTGCGTGGCGGGCCGCCGAGCTAGCGGCGCCTGTCGCTATGCTAATATACGGGCGTACACAGGGCAAGTGCGTATGTACAGGTAAGGACGATTGCGAAGCGGAGCCCTGTCTCCCAGAGGTACTCCGAAGGCTCCGGGTAGATTCTTCGGAGTACCTCAGAATGACCGTGCCGATGTTGCCGCCAGACTGGACCAGTGCGACAATTGCAGTGCCCCTCTCCCATTCATTGCCGCTGGCGATTTATGAACCGAGCCCGTCCCGCCGCTTCGACGCTTTCGCTGCTCCTAAGCCTCGCGCTCGCCGGCCCCCTGTTTGCCCAATCTGCCTCGCCCGTCTCGCTCGAAGCGCCGGCCGACACCGCCGCCGTGCTGTCCGCGCAGTCGCCGAAGAACGCAAGCGACCTGCGTCTCATCCAGAAGCAGCTTCAGCGCGTCATCGCGCGGGCGCTGCCGGCCACCGTCTCCGTCGAGGTCCGCGGCGCCGCCGGCAGCGGCGTCATC
>JBGSYU010000148.1:0-3507 GCA_041750715.1 Lacipirellula sp. | reverse complement strand
GCGGCCGATCGGCGTCATCGCGTCGACGGCTTTAATGCCGGTTTGCAACGGTTCGTGCACCGGCTTGCGCTCGGCGACGCCGGTGGCGATGATTTCCACCTGCCGACGATTGCCGGTGACGATCGGGCCTTTGCCGTCCATCGGATTGCCGAGCGGATCGACCACGCGGCCGAGCAGCTCGTCGCCCACGGGCACGCTCAACAGCTTGCCCGTCGAGCAGACTTCGTCACCCTCGTTAATCGACAAGTAATCGCCGAGGATGATGATGCCGACGGAGTTCTCTTCGAGATTAAACGCCAGGCCAATGGGCCCGCTGGAAAACTCGACCATCTCGCCGGCCATGACGCCCGACAGGCCGTAAACCTGGGCGATGCCGTCGCCCACTTCCAGCACGCGGCCGACCTCGCGGACGTCGATCTGGGCGGAATAGTTTTCGATCTCTTTTTGGATGACCGAGGCGATTTCGTCGCTATTGAATTTCATGGCGCTACGCGTGACTGATGATCGGTGATTTGTGATTTGTGATTTAGCTTAGCCGCGACCCGGTAGGGGAGCGCTCCCCTACCGGGTCGCGGCTAAACACGTCGAATACTTCACCGGCGGGCTGTTAGGCGCGCGGCTACTTAATCGTCCTCGATAACTACGCTTGACTGTTGCTTACGAATCTTTCCGGCGACCGTTGAATCGCTTCGTCGGCGCGGTCGATCATGCTTTGCCGCATCAGTTCGAGCCGGGTTCGCACCGAGCCGTCGTAAACGCGGTCGCCCACGCGGAGGACAAACCCGGCGATCAGGTCGGGATTGACTCGTTGGGTAACGATCGGGTTGGCGCCCAGCACGCCGGCGAACGAACGAAGGATTTCTTGTTCGAGGTCGGAGTCGAGCGGGTTGGCCGACTCCAGTTGCACGGGGACGCGGCCCGCGCGGACGTACCACATTTTCCGGGCCACCTTGGCGACGTCGCAAATCAAGTTCAGCCGTTTGTGCCGGGCCATCACCTTGAGCATTGTCAGGGACGCCGTCGAGAGCTTGCCCTCAAACAACCGGTCGAGCATGGCGATCTTCTCGACCTTCGAGATCAACTCCGAGGCGAAAATCTTGGCTAAGCGCGGGTCTTGCCGCAGCACGTCGGCAACGCTTTCTAGCTCATCGACGACCGTCTCCTGCTCGCCGATCGCGCCAGCGGCATCGAGGCCGGCTTCGGCGTAGACACGCGCCAAGCGTTCGGCGTCGACGTCGAACACCGTGTCCTGCGATCGGTTGGTAGGGTTGAATTCGGCCATCATCTTAGGTAGCCCCGCCGTCCCGGTGGGCGCCCCGCCAGGATGGCGGGGGTATTTATCCCCATCAGTTATTTCCGGCGTTCAGCTTCGCCAGCGCGCTGCGGACCAGTTCTTGCCGCTTGGCGGGGTTGATGGACTCGCGGATCACTTTGCCCGCAAGATCAATCGCCAAATTGGCGCTCGACTCGGCGATGCTCTTCAGCGCCTGGTCGCTGGCGAGTTCGATATCGCGCACCGCCCGGTCGCGCTCCGCCTTCGCTGCGGTGCGGGCCTCGGCGATGATCTGGTCCTTCGTCCCCTCGGCGTCGCGACGCGCTTCCTCGAGCAGTGCCCGCACCTCGGCCGCCGCACTGGCGAGCTTCGCCTCGTGGGCGGCGAGCAGCCGCTTCGATTCCTCGTGCTTGGCCTCCGCCGCGGCGATGTTGCCCTCGATCCGCTTCTCCCGCTCCAACAGAGCGGTACTGATCTTCGGCCAGGCAAACTTCCCGAGGATGGCCAGCAGCAGCACGAACACGACGAAGGTGTAGATCGCCAGATCGGCCCGAAACTCGGACGGATCGAGCATCATGTCACCGGCGTTACCGTGACCCGGATCGTGGGCGCCGTGATCGCCGCCCGCCGCCGCATTGGCGAAGTTGCCGCCGCCAACCGTCAGCGCAATCGAACTGATCGCCAACCAAACTAGCCCGCGCATAACTGGCTCTCGTACTTCGAGGAAAGCGTGCGACGGCCCCGGTTGGCCGCCACGTCGACGACGACGATCCCTTAACCCCACGGATTCTGCTGCGAGCAGATGAACAACGCGTAGAACGTAAAGCCTTCGATGAGGGCCGCCGCGATAATCATCGCCGTTTGGATGCTGCCGGCCACTTCGGGCTGACGGGCCATGCTCTCCAGAGCCGAGCTGGCCAGCCGACCAATGCCATAGCCGGCGCCGATGGCCACCAAACCGGCGCCAAAGGCGCCCGAGAAGCTGATTAGCGAGCCATCGCCTGCAAGCCCAGCGGCCGGAGCCACGACCGCATCGCCCGCATCGCCTTCGGCCGGTTGCGCCATGGCCGGAACGGCCAACACCGTCGTCGCGAACAACGCCAACGCCACAATTTTTGCTACCTTGATCACGAAAGAAGCTCCTTATTCACGCCATGAGAAAGAAAGATTTTACTTGGTTCCCCTCACCTTGATGGGGAGGGGCTAGGGGAGAGGTGTTGAAGCTGATACACGCTTCGGCCCCCTCAGCAACCCTCCCCACAAGGGGGAGGCAATCAGTTGTTTTAGCTAATGGTGATGCACCGCAGCCCCGATAAACAGGGCCGACAAAAATGTAAACACATAGGCCTGCAGGAAGGCCACGAACAATTCCAAAATACTAAACAGCGCCGACCCGAGGACTGAGATCGTCGCCGCCGCCGGCCACATCGAGCTGCTCGCCGCGGCGACCGCGATGCCCATAATGGCCAAGAGCACCAAATGCCCGGCGACCATGTTCGCCAACAGCCGCACGCCCAACACAATGTGCTTGATGAACAATCCCAGCACTTCAATCGCGAATAGCATCGGCACGATCGGAATCGCCAGCGCCATGGGCAGCCCCATGCTTGGCACCTGATTCTTCCAAAACCCGAGGAAGCCGAATCGCAGCGAACCGGCGACGACCACCGTCGCGAACGTGACCGCCGCCATCGCCAGCGTCACGCTAAAGCTGGCCGTCGGCGCCCCCATCCAGGGCAGCATCCCAAGCAGATTCAGCCCCAGGACGAACATGAAGATCGTCCAGAGCAGCGGCACGAACCGATCGGCGTCGTGACGACCGATCGCCGGACGAGCAATGTCGTCCCGGATGAATAACAAGAACGCCTCAAACATATTCCAAAGGCGGCCCCGCACGACCTTCCCGCCGCGCAGGCGGGTGGCCAGTATCTTGAAGATCGCGATCAAGATCACCGCCACGGCGAGCTGCAGAATCATAAACTTCGAGATCGCGAAGCCCGACTCCGGCTCGTAATTATTCTTCAGCTTGCCGAAGGGCTGCGGGATAATGATCTTGCCATCGAGATGCCGATTATATTCGGCGATCTTCTCCGTCGACCACGGCGGAGTTTCCAGCTTGTAGGCCTGTAGATCCTCAGCCTGATCTTTCGCCTTCGTCCAAGCAGCTTCCAACGACGCAGCGGCTTCTTTGCGGCCGGCCCACGCTTCGTCAGACTCGCCCGGTTGCGTGCCGT